>NZ_JAOCLL010000018.1:0-78327 GCF_029845285.1 Acinetobacter sp. GD03645
ATGAGTAATTATCCCGAATTGTCCTGGATTGCCGAGGCACGCAAACATATTGGCTTAAGAGAAAATACAAGCAAATTTGCGCATTCACCAACTATCTTAAGCTGGTTAAAAGCCTTAGGTGCCTGGTGGATGGATGATGAAACACCTTGGTGTGGCACTTTTGTTGCCCATTGTCTGCAAACGGCTGGAATTAAATTTCCAAAAGACTGGTACAGAGCATTAGCATATTTAAAGGGTGGCAATAGGCTCTTAAAACCCGCTTATGGCTGTATTGCAGTCAAAACCAGACAAGGCGGTGGACATGTTTGCTTTATTGTTGGTAAAGATAAAGCAACAGGAAAGCTTGTCTGTTTAGGTGGGAATCAGTCAAATATGGTTTGTTATGCTTTATACAACGAAAGCGATTTTGAAGCTTTTATGTGGTATGGACAGACTTCAAATCCAGCACAGCATCGTTATGACTTGCCGATTTTAAGTAATATAAAAGCAACTTGTGTGACTGAAGCATAATTGCAAACGCTCACTATCATCATTGATAGTGAGTATTTTCATCTACGCCTTTCTACCATAATTTATAAGTTTGTTTTATATTAATTTCTCATAACAAAATAAATAGGTTAATAAAATGACAACAGATGCAGATATTACCACTTGGTCAGGCCGTACTCAGGAAAGTAAGAATAAAGATTTTATAAATGTTGCTGATTATGGAGCCATTGGTGATGGCGTGTTGCATCCTCTATCAGAAAAATATAGTAATTTAGCTGCTGCGCAGATTGATTATCCTCAAGCAACTTCTTTGACAGATTCCATTGATTGGGCTGCATTTCAAAAGGCATTTAAAAATGATGTCAATGTCTATGCAAATCATGGTTTATTTATATTAAATAAACCATTGGTAGTGGGGAAACAATTACGAAGATTCATAGGGACAGGTCATGGGGCTTGGGATACTATTTTCCATAACCGTAAAAAAACATGGGATGGAACGAATTTAATTTTTACAGACTTGGCTAAACTAAATACCATTAAGGGAATTACCTCTCAAAACAAGTTTGGTGGCAGTCGCCCAGACAATGATGATCCAACCAAGATTTATAATTTAACTTCATTTATGCAAAAAGACGGTACAAATACCGCTAAACCATTCTCTGCTGCGATAAGCTTTGAATGGGCAGAGAACTCAGGTACTAATGCCCAAATTCTGGAAAGCTTTAGGTTGGTTCCTGCGAATGGTGAGAATTTTATTTCTGAATATGATAAACCAACAGATTCTCTAGGAGCAGATATTGATATTGGTATTTATCGGTTAAATACTGAATATAATCAGATTCGTAACTTCCAAGTAGTGGGTTATTGGCGTATTGCTGCTGTTGCAGATGTCCAAACTGGACAGGGTGTTGCAGGACGTGGTGAACGTAATACATTAGAAAATGGAACATTACAGGGCTTTTGTGGCTTACTGGAACGAGCTTCAGACCTACAACCAATCACGGCATATACGTCCAACTCTTTTACTATTCCATATTTTGATGAATGGTATTTTAACCCCACAGGTTCTTGTCAGTTAGGGGTGTTATCAGGTTACTACAACTGGACAGGTATAAATGTCAACCAATCAGTCGGTACAATTACATTTACTGGTGTGACACCTGAAATTACAACTAATATTATAGGTTTTCAATTTCGCTCTTTTTTTCGTGGGACTGGTAAGGCAGGAACACGTTATATTAATTTAATGGTACATGGCTTAAATCATAAGTCAGGCAAGACAGGAAAACAGTTAGGCTTCAGCGAGTTTACAAGGGCGCATGAGGTTAGCGGATGGCCTATTAGAGGTGTTGAATATTTTACTTTTAAGTCACAGATGGTGAGTAACGAGCCTCTAAGTGCTTTCTACGGAAACATGGCAGATGCACAATTTTATGGTTCACAGCACGAAAGTGGGAAAGTTCTTGCAACTCCATATACATCACAGCAAACATGGGCAGAATATCCCTGTTTTGATACTCGTGCAATTCGTATGTATTCATGGATTGCTAATGACAAGTCTATGTTTACTCCCCGCTCAAGTTACGATGATCAAGAGCTTTTCAGCATGTCTGACTTGTCTGGATATTTTAAAATCAATTTACCTGCTACTATGTCAACCCAAATAATCAAAAATAACTCGCAATCGATCTATTACTATAACAGTACGGCTGTATTGGGAGGCTGGAATACTTTAGGTAATTTTGAGATAAAACAAAACGTTGTATTTACTGATAATAGTAGCAAATTAATATTTACTGGTAATGCATACTTACAGGCCAATAGCACGAATAGCCTAACAATTTATGGTGGTTCAGGAACAGTTGCACCAGGTAGAGGAACAAATATCCAATCGTTAGGTTCATCGGCAGAATCTTGGCTTTCTGTTTATTCTAAAAAGTATATGCATACTTCACAAGTTGGAATTTTGTTTGGAGAGGGTGATCCAAATGGACAAATTTCTGCGTCAGTTGGAAGCATGTATTTACGGACGGACGGTGGTGCGGGAACAACATTGTATGTGAAAGAGACTGGAGTGGGGAGTATGGGGTGGGTGGCAAAATAGTTGAAATAGAAAAGCCTCTAGAGGCTTTTCTTGTTACCAAGATATTTGTATAAATTTCCCTGAAAGCTACCTTAAAAATAGATTGATAGAAAAATATGCTTTTAGAGCGATCAATCAGCGCTTCTTTCGTGGTTGCCTCTGTATTTCAATTGCTTCAGGTTGTAGGAACTCATCATAGCCAGAATCCTGATTAAGATCACTTCCCACCTCTTGGCTCACATCATCGTATGAATTCTGGTTAAACTCATCGTATAAGCATCTTGGCTAAAGTCATCAGATGGATGGGAAGTCTTGGTTCTCAATTGGTGCAGATTTATTACTTATAACCATGTCTCTTGATTAAGTTACAAAATCAAATGACCATAGTTTTTAAATGAGTTTGAGCTAAGTCCATTACCTCAAATAAAACCCAAGACATAAGATCAATACCCCAGGCAGCATACATAAAAAGCCCATCGCTTTAGCTTCTTGAGTATTTCTGATGTGTCTATGAAATATATGAGGACCAAAGATCATTCCGAAAATAGCCAAAATGAATCCAATAATTATTAAAAATGCTGACATCGCTTTTTTACTCGTTAAGATGCTTTCATATTAAAATTAGTTTTTTTATAGTCAATAATTCATCCCACCTAAAAAGATTTTTACTCAATTTATCCCAACTCACTCATAGATCGCTCACTATGTTCTATTACTCACAATCTAACTCTTTGGAATCTCTTTATCTTTCGGCTTTCTCACATCTTTGACAAATCGTTCTTCCATAGCGCCGTATTTCTTAAAATTCTTACGAGCTTGATACAGTGAAAGTACGTTTGCACCACCACCGTAGTTATGATCCTCTGCCTGTACAGGATCATCCTCCCAGAAACACACAGGACAGATGTCATAATCGCCGTTTGATGGCTCATCTCTTGTTAAATAGCCACAGCATAAGCATGGATAAGGCATTTTATTTCTCCAATATTTTTTCCACTTGCTGATTCATCACTTTGATTTGTTTTGCCTCATATATCTTTGCATTCTTATTTTCATCAGTTATCAAACATAGGGACTTTAAGCACATAGTGGTAAGGAATAACTTTTCTTTTATTGTTACACCATCAACTTCTACTTGGGGATAGATACCTAAATCACCATTAGGTTGATCACGACCAACATAACTTTGGGTCAAGATGAATCTTTCCTTTGCGACTTCTTTTCCTCTATTTATGAGGTCCTGACCGACTTGAAGGCCTTTAATCATCGCTAGAAGAAGTACAAGCAATATGGAGTAGTGCACGAAAAAAGAAAAATCGAAATCAAAGTTTTGTGAAGTTGACTTAGACTCATCATCTTCAAAGATACTTTTTTTAATTTGTGGTTGAGTTAAATTTAATTTGGTAAGTAATCCAGTTGTTGTAACTTCAACTTCTTTATCTTTCTTATAAATAAGCTTGCCACACATTATGAAAAATTGGGCAATTTTTTGCCATATAAGTTTAAGAATACTAGGAGTTCTTTTTCTTAAAAATTCTTTTGTTTTAACTCTAATATTTAACTTTCTCAGTGGACTGCTCCCAGTATCCTAGACATCGAAGTAGTCTCATTTTGAAACTGCCTCAAATGCTTCTGGGCTCATTCCGTCGAGATGCGAATGGCGCCTAATCCGATTGTAAAACATCTCGATGTAATCAAACACATCTGCACGCGCCATTTCTCGAGTTTTATAGATTCTCTTTTTAATTCTTTCCTTCTTTAAGCTGCTAAAAAAGGATTCTGCAACAGCATTGTCCCAACAGTTTCCTCTGCGACTCATACTGGGAATCAAGTTATGCTTTTGACAGAATTTATGCCAGTCTCCGCTGCTGTATTGTGAGCCTTGGTCTGAATGTATGATCACAGGTTCATTGGGTCTGCGTCGCCATACTGCCATAAGAAGTGCATCCAAAACGATATCCTTAGCAAGCGTAGGTTTCATTGACCAACCGATGACTTTCCTTGAATATAAATCGAGAACCACAGCCAGATATAACCAGCCTTGCCATGTGCGGATGTAAGTAATATCAGTCACCCAAGAGGTGTCTGGAGTATTTACGACAAACTGTCGATTTAAATGGTTGGGTGGCACAATCTGAGGACGGCCTCGACCATAGCTTTTATGTTTCTTATACCCTCGTACAGCTGTAATACCATTGTTTTTCATGATCTTCAGTACACGATTAGGACCACAGCCTTCACCTAATTCTTTAAGGTCTAAAGTAATTCGTCGGTAACCATAGATACCATAGCTAGCATCATAAGAAGAACGTATGAGCTGTAATAAACGCTTGTCTTCAAGGGTTCTACTTGATTCAGGTTCATGTAGCCAAGCGTAATAGCCAGCGCGAGCGATCTTTAATACCCGACACATCGTTTTAATCTTAAATTGATGGCTGTATTCAAGGATGAATTGATACTTCACTCGGGCAGGCTTGCAAAGTACCTTGCGGCCTTTTTTAAGATATCTCGTTCCTCTTCAGTCTGTTTAAGCTGACTTTTAAGGCGTAGGATTTCTTTCTTTGCTTCAAGCAGTTCATGTTCATCATGATTGTTGTGTAATGGATGTACAGCTTTAAGCCATTTATAAATACTGTGTTGTGATACACCTAAACGTTCTGCCACATCACTGACAGAATATCCACGTTCAGTAATCAATTTAACAGCTTCATCTTTAAATTCTGGGGTATAGCGTTGTCCACTCATAATGTTCTCTCCTATGCAAAAAGAATAGACGATATTTGTCTAGGAGAGTGGTGGCAGTCCACAGATAGTTAACCAAGTAATAAAGACTTAGAGAATAAATAATGATTAATAAATTAACTGTTAGCCCAATACCTCGAACAATCCAATAAAGCCATTGTTTCTTAGAAATAGAAGAGATATAAGAAAAAATAATTAATATAGCAACAAGAGGACACCATGCTTTATAACCTGTAAGCATGCCTTGAATAACGGTACTGGCCACTGGAATATCAAATGCATCTAGATTATGGTGATAAAAACTTAGATAGCCGATGTAATAGCAATATCCACACCAATATAGGAACATTGTAAAGATTGAAGTCAAAACAGCCCAATCAAAATTTATATTAATCTTCATAAAAATTATTTCTTTTTCGGACAATTCTTGCCACTTCCACCTGGTAAGCAATCACATGCTTTGCCATCTCCATCGCGGTCTAAGCTTTTCCATCCTGTTCGACCAGATTTTTTACGCTGTTCATACCAAGCTTGAGCTTCTTTTTGAGTTCCAAAGTCTGCACATTTCTTTGCATAGCTTTGAGAAGAAAGCAATCCTATTAAAATAAAAATTATATATTTCATAAATTTGTTTTGAGTGTAAATTTAAATAGATTGTAACAGCGGCTTATAAAATACTGCAAATCCCAAAAATTAAAAGAAGTTTTTAATTTAGTGTCATTTTTTACTATTAGTTGACAAATTAGGAGAATAGTCCGAAATTTTGGTTGACAAATCATCGTATTAGTCCTAAAAGGTGAAAAGAACAAATATGATTATGCTTTATTTCATTTGAGCAAGGATTTGCTGGATAATATAAGCGGGTAAACTATGAAGACTCAAAATGTCTAAAGTGAATAGAAAGGGTAAATTAGCCCAACAAAGTCTTGATCTATATGATCCATCAGTTCAGCAAGAACAGGGTGGCGATCTTGATTTTGTCTTGAAAATTCACGATGGTCATTTACAAGATTTAGAAATTTCTAGTGTTGCCAACTTACTTTCTGCCTTAGGTCAAATTGTAGGTATTAAACAAGCCAGTTTTAAAACCATTAAAGAAGGTTCTACTACGATTGCAGTTACTGTTCCGAATAACCTTAAAGCAACTGCGATCCTAAACTTAACCAAAGATACATCATCAATAAGTTTCATGCCATTGAGAATGTCAGTTTACAAATATGGATTGATGACTTTAGAGCAAAAAGTGCGCCGAATTGTTTTGCTTACGATGACCCGATAGCTGAGTGGCTTATAGCGCAATGAATATTCAAGAAAGAATTATATAATTTTAGTAGTAAATGAGACCAAGATCATGATTTTTTTAAAAAACTCTAACTTTATTGGAGTACATTCCAGACATGGAATCTCAAAACTCAATTTTGAAAAGAGGATGACGGTTCTAACAGGGTTTAATGGCGCTGGTAAATCTACAATTCTAAGTGGAATTTTTTTAACATTAGAGAATATTGGGCAAAGAGTACAACGTCCATTATTTTCTGCAAAAAAAGACTGGGGGATAGAATTAAATTTAGTTGATGATAGTTTTTATGATGAATATAAGAACAAAATTAATGGTATAAATTTAGCTGATACAAATTTAAAAATTAATGTTAAAAACTTGATAACGAAACCTTATCTTATAGAGGCTGTTCAAGCGGTATCTAAAAAAGTGGATGGTAAGGAAAAACTAGATCTTTATAGTTACTATAATTTTATAGAAAAAGAATTTGAAAAAGAAAGTGAAAATTTAAATATAACATCAAAGACTTTTCAACGTATTGAAAATTTTACAAATATTTATTCTGTTAGTCTTGAACCTGAAAAGAGTTTATTATATAGCATAGATAAATTTTTGAATTTATATACTAAAGATTTACAGAGTAATGGAGATAAGGTAACGGTTGCATTTTATAAGGATGAACAAATTTTTTATTCTAAATTTCTAGAAAATGGTAATGATTTAAGTGGTCTAGATGTTTTTTCTCAGAAAAATAATTTAGATAAATCTATATTTCTTCTTTTATCTGATTTTAGGGGGAGGGTTTTATCAAGTGATAAAATTTTATCTAAAAGTATTGCTGAGGAATTTGAATATAATAAAAGTAAGATATTAGACTATTCAAATGATGAGCTTAATGTTTTTTTTAAAGATTTAATTTCTAAAAAAAGATTTTCTATAGAAGCTCTTAATTTTGTCGATAAACTTAATTTGTTTTTTAAACAAGTTAATAAAACAGCATATTTGGAAGAAGATGGGCTAATTTCCTTTAAGGAGATAATTAAAAACAAAAAAGGAAATATTGAAAGGGTTGTCAAATGGTTTGATTGTTCAAAAGGAGAAAAAACCCTTATATGTTTGTTACTAATGGTTTTCTTATATAGAGATAAAAATACTATATATTTATTTGATGAACCTGATTTAGCTATGCATATAGAGTGGCAAAGAATTCTATTGCCTACTTTATTAGAAATTGCACCTAAATCACAATTTATAATATCAACACATTCTCCAGCATTAATACCTAAAGATGTCTCTCAGGTTGGGTTTATTAATGTTTCAAAGTTAAAAGAGAAAGTGGAGTATGAAAGTGAGTGATATTGCATTTGAAGAAAAAAGTGAATATTACGAAAATTTTGATTATTTTACAGATAATAAGGTTGTAAGAGTTTTGCTTGAAAATATTGTTGATGCTAGCTTATGGGGTGATGCTTTTCCTGACATTGAAAACGTGAAATTCGAATTTGCTACGGCAATTGATTTAGCTGATGAGTTAAATATTGTTGCGGCAGAGGGATGTAAGCAATTAGATAAAATTGGGCATTATCATTTAGGAAAGCATTTAATTATTTGTAAAGATAGTGATTATAAATATCTAGCTTTTCTAATGAAGAAAATTTTAAATCGAACAGTGGAAGATTATTTTTCCTCTACTTACATTTTTGAAACAAATGTTCACTCTAAAGAAAACTTAGAGTATTACTACGACTTTATAGCAGAACATTTTGCAAGAAAATTGTATATTCACCCAAGCAAATTGATCGATGAGGCACCTTGGTTAAATATGTTCTATAAGTCTTTTTCAGAAATACTTTATAAACCATTAATTAAAGCTGTGTATCATGATTGTGTTCTAAAAGAGAGCCTAGGTAAGCAGGATGCGTTAAATGAGCTATACAATAGTCTTCAATTAATGAACACAATCTCTACTCGTAATCTTGATGATTATGATATTAAATTTTTTAAAACTGTTGAATGGAATACATTTAAACAAAAAATGAATTCTTTTGAAGCTAAATTAGATTTACACTTCAAAAGTAATTCTAAATTAGTAGATATTGAAAAGATTTTATTAGAACTTCATGTTTATGGTATAAATTCTGAAAATATCTATCTTTTTTTTAAGGGGCATAATATTGAAAAATTATTTTTCCAGCAATTAAAAAACTATCTGATTAAATTATATGAAAAATTTAAACAAGATCAAATTTCTAGACTTTCTGGTCAAGCTGCTGAAGACAAACGTAAGCAATTGAGGAAGGAAAAGATAGACTTTAATATAAAATATGATAAGAGAGATCTAAATAGAATCGATCTATTTAAGTCTACAATTATAAAAATAAATAGTTTATATACAGCGTAAAAGCACCTCACGGTGCTTTTTAATCCCTAAAACTTTCAGTGTCCACACCAACTATTTAAAAATTCTAAAATCCCCCAAACAATACAACACCTTACCCCGAAATTCCACCCCACAACACCCCCAAGTTGAGGTATAGTTTAGGGCTGAGTTAGAGTTAAATTTGCTGGTTGGGGTGTTCTAATGGGGATTTTTGATGAAATCATGGCCAAAGAGAAAGACTATATTCAAATTATTGAAATAGTAGAAAAAATTGCTGAGATAGAGGGTTCTATATATAAGGCATTAATGACTTTAATGCACTTTAGAATTGATGAAAAAATACCTTGCTATCAGAAAAATGATTATTTTGAATTTGTTGATATCGATAATGATAATGTGAGTACTTTTAGTGCAAATGAGCTTCTATGGCATTTATTTCAAGAGTATATGAAAAATGGTGGCATTAATACAGAAATTAAAAAATTGTTAGATAGTGAGAAAGAAGAATTTAAAGAGTATTTTTGGCTAAAATCAGATTTATATGATCTTGAATTAATTAAAAAGTTAGGGGTATTAGAAGATTTTTCGGATAATCAAGATTTACTCGAAACTATTTCTTTTGATGATTTTGTAAAAGAAAGTGATGAAAATTTAAAGAAAATAGATGTACTTTATCCAACTATTAATTATGCAGAACCTCATTTACGCTCATTATATCTAGCAACTTTATTTTCTGAGATTGAAGCAGCTTGCCTTATATCTGGAGATGATCCTATAAAGATGAAAGCCTTAATTGATAGTGGTGATTTAAACTACAATTGGCATTATTCAGTCCATGCTCAAGTAGTTAAAACTATAGAACGAGCAATTTTGTCTAAAGGGCTGCAACTCGAGCATAATCTTATTACTCGCCAATCATTACAGCAGTTTCTTTTAAGTAACGGGCAGACTATTCAAGGATTTAATACTGATATTGCTTTGGGACTATTAGATCAAACAAGATACGGCAATCTAACAATAGGACATGCTTCACCTGAACACTATCAACAAAAAAATAAAGAACTATCAGAAAAAATTGAACAGTTGGAAAAAGCCTATCAGGAATTGAAATCCATACAATCTATTAACAGATCTAATTTAGATATCCCTGATGACTTAAAAGGATTGGAGTTAAAAAATCAATTAGCAAAAGATAGAAATGGTATGGCAAGAATTATTGCCAAACATCTTTGGTCACTTCCTGAACATCAACAAACACTACCAAAAGATATGGTTAAACACGTAACAGGAAGAATGGAGCATTTCTGTAAAGAAGATGAGATACCTAAAGACATTACAAGTATGAAAAAAATTATTGCCTTAGTTGTACCTGAACACTTAAAAAATAAAAAAGGTAGACCACCAAAGAAATCAATAACTTAAAATATAGTGAACATAGAATAAATATGGCGAACATAACATGCTAAATATGTTTAACATCAGTTGATCATATTTTTTTATATAAAAAACAATTCCATACTAACCCCATACTAATTTCGTATTGGGGTAAAGTATGAAAATTGATTATGGATTCTCATCCGTATTGCTCATAAGAAGTTCTAAGCCATTTTGTGATTTTAATAAATCATCTCTTTTGACAATCATAAAACCTAATCCATCCAATGCAAGACTATTAGCTAGGGCTGACATCAATTCCCCTGGAGAAGTGTCTTTCAATGAAGCTCTACTAAAAGACTCTTCTAATCTAGCCACCACATCAGCATTAATGGATCTACCTAAATTTGAAGCAGATTCAGTGATTTTATCTTTCAGCTCTTGAGGAAGGCGTACTTTTAACTGTGGGTCTTCTCTGCTCATAATGGGAAACCATAATAAATTAATCTTATTTTATAGATCACGTTGGTATTGACAATAGAACCACCGTGGTTTAAATTTAATTCAAATGAACCACCGTGGTTCTAAATTGGAGTAACAATGAAAAAAGTCAAAACAGTAGACGTAAAAGTTCGCCTCAACATTGAGCTACATCAAAAGTTAAAAGCGAAAGCACAGCTTGAAGAACGCTCAATGAATTATCTAATCAATAAAGCAGTTGAGTTGCTGGTAAACCAAAGTAAAGGGGTAAAACCATGAATGCATTAGTAAAACCATCAATACAAGTTGCAGATGTGCAAACGGCTGTAATTGAGTACCAGTCTGTTCCTGTGCTACTTAGCGAACAATTAGCAGCTTTCTATGGTTCAGATGTTAAAAATATCCAAAACAACTTTCTAAGAAATACTGGTCGTTTTGTTGAGGGTAAACACTATTTCAAATTGGAAGGTGCTGAATTAAAAGAGTTTAAGAACTTACCATCTTTAAGAGGGTTAGTTGATAAACGAGTTCCACATCTTACTTTGTGGACGGAAAAAGGTGCAGCACGACATGCAAAAATGCTTGAGACAGAGCAAGCTTGGAATGTGTTTGAGCAATTAGAAGAATGTTATTTTTCAGTCAAAGATAAAATTCAACCGCTCAATCCAGTAAATTTAAGCCGTTTACAATTAATTGAAATGGCGATGCAAGCTGAACAAGAGCGTTTGGAACTTGAACACAAAGTCGAAGTCATGCAGCCAACGATTGAAGCCTTTGATCGTATCGCCAAAGCAGACGGTAGTTTTTGCCTACGTGACACAGCAAATAACCTACAGATGCGTCAAAGTGATCTAATCAAATGGCTCCAGTTAAACGGCTGGATTTACAAACGTCCTGGTAATGCTGCATGGCATGGTTATAGCGATAAGCTACAGGCTGGTTATTTGGAACATAAAACCGAAGTGATTACTCGCCCTGATGGTTCAGAAAAAATTACAGAGCAGGTGAGAGTAACATCAAAAGGTTTAACTAAACTTTCTAAATTATTAGGAAACAACAATGATTAATTCAGGCAATAAAAAAGCCCTCGACTTTGGACGGAAAAGGGCTTTTGGATTGCTAACACAGGAGTATTAACTATGACTAGTATGGTACAAACAGAAGATAATATCAACTTTGAGGCTTTATTTAGCTTTGAGGTTATTAAACAGCACAATGACCAGAACCTGACTATCATGCGCCGTATTGCTTTAACACCCTTAACCCGTAGTTACGAGCAGCTTGTAAACTCGACCATGGAAAGTGAGCAAGGAGGCGAGGCTTTTTTGCAGGTTTTCCAGATTGCCAATGAATATATCCAGTATTTAAAAGACACTCTGGAATTGGCAGAGGTATCAGTAAATCGCCTTGCTATTGTTGGTCAAACTTGCCTACAACAAATGGAGAATGAGTAATGAACACAGCCGTCCATGATCATATCCTTGTTTCCCAAAGCCATCTAAAACAGATGATTGAGCTAATTCGTATGGCAAGTGATGTTACTGAGCAGCTTGATGTGATGTGTAAAATCATTGAAGAAAAAGCTGACCAATACAGTGATATTAAGTGTCTGGCGCATGTGGCCCGATGTCATGCTGAAAACTGGGCAAACCTGTTTGATGTTGATCGGGAGTCGTTTGAGGATCAATATTTTCCGAAAAATTAATGTTAAGGAGCCTTGCGAAAGCAGGGCTTTTAAATAACTTTCAAAGAAGAAAATATCTTTCTTTTATGGTTTGAAAAATTTTACAATTTAATTTTACGCTAAATTCTGCATCATAAAAATATTTATACTATGTATATTTTTGATTTTTAAATAATTTTAATAATATTCAAACCATTGCAGCATTATACTTTTCTTCTAATTCTAAAGTTACTGATTTAACTTTTAGGGTAGGATGGCAGAAAATTGATCTTGATAGATGGGAAAAGCATATCTCTAAAAATGAGACATTTGTCCAGCCTAAAGGTAGGGGTTATTGGGGGAGCAATCAGTTTGGTCGCTGTAAATGGATGGAGTGACACACACCATTGCAAATCAACTATGGCGCACCATATGCGCTAGGGGAGCAAACAAATCAACCACAAACTCCAGAATATCGGAATGAAACAAGTAGTGGTATTCAGTCATCGGTGTTTGCGGAATATTATGGTCCCAAGGTGGGAGGTGATGATTTTGACCACGATGAAAAGCTTAATGGAATTGGGACAGGTATAACCCTTACCGCGCTGGATACTTTTAATACTACGCTAGGGGTTAATTTTCAGAAAAATTCAGAGTAGAAAAGTACAGAAATAAATGTGAAAGGCGGCTATAAATTCTATAATCAGAACAATACCTATGCAAATGCCACATTGGGTGTCGGTTACGCATGGTTCAAGGCAGATGATTATGATGTCAAGCTGCGTTACCTGACTTTACCTGTAGAATTTGAATTGGGGCATTATTTCCAGAAAGACATAGCAGGTTATATCGGGCTTGGTTATAAATGGTTATATATTGAAAACATGAAAGATGTATGCACAGGCTACTTCTGTTCCACAGAGGCTTCCGATGCCCTGGATATGGATGGCATCACTTATAAAGCTGGTGTTAGATATAATTTCTAGAAGTATTGTGAATTTTAATTTTAAAAGCTCATCTTATAGATGGGCTTTTTTCTTAACCTTAAGATAGATGCTAGGAACATGGTTCGGCTTAATAATCTAGCTGGTCTTATTATTTTTTGACTGATTGAATACCAGTAGTTCCTCATTCACTTCTAATAATGGTTCACCACTGTGAAGCCATTTACTGATCGTATCCAGAATATTTTCAGGATTTTTTCTATATTTTCGAATGACGCATTCCCAAATGTTACATACTCTCCAACCTTGATCCAGTAGAAGCTGTAAAGCCTTAGCATCATTTATTTGATTCTTGCATATTTTATTTTCCCAAAATTCAGTACGGGTAGTTGGTATCCTGAATAACTTGCAACCTGTGTGACCATGCCAGAAACAGCCATGAATAAAAATGACTGCCTTATATTTGGGTAATACGATATCTGGTTTTCCTGGCAGGTCTTTGCGGTGGATTCTGAAACGGAAACCTGCCGCATGCAGCAGACGACGAACCATGAGTTCAGGTTGAGTATCACGGCTTTTAATTTTTGACATTATTCTGCTACGGGTGGCACTATCCACATTATCGACCATTTAACAGCTCTTTTTAAAACCATTTAATAATCAAATTAACACCATATATTGTGTAAAGCAGTTAATGGATGTTATTTCTTATGTCATCACTGTGATGTTGTTTTAATAAACCTGATAATCTGGTAATGATGAGAAATCTTGACTGATGTAGAAAGCTAAGAATTATTGGCCGATATATTTTTATAACCTTAAACTTTACATAAAATATGTTTAACTCATTTGGTCTTAAACAAAAATTACTGAATCAAACAGTTAAAAAAAGAATAGCTTTTAATATTAGACATGAATGTTGATATTAGAGAATCACGAAATGACAAATAATCTTGAATATGAACACAACAACTTTACACAAGTTCCTAACCTGACTGTGGAAAGCCTCATCATTGACCGTTTTAGTCCTCAGTATTGGCGGATTGATGGTCCACAAACGATGTCTTTTGCCATTACAACCTATGGAAATGGCTTTGAGGCATGTTTTCGGTCACGTACCACAACAGACCTTGCGGGTATTAGCTGGGATTCCTATGATTCCAAAGACCACAAATATTTGGCCTATGAGACCAAGTATGACTACACAGGTGTGATCTGGGATTTTGATATTGAATTGTCAGCTTCCATGCCAGTCCTAAATAACGAGACTCTGACACCCACCTTAACAGTTCAATATCATGATAATGGTGAAGACAAGGTTGCTTATATTGTATTGTTTAATTATACCAACCAACCAGCCTCAAGATCAGCACATATCCATATTGATTGGGATAGCGTGAAAGCAGGATTTTCCGCAACAGAGCATTTTCCTGTAACCAATATTCATCGAATTTTCTTTTCAGGATTTACCACCAGCTACACAGGTTCTGCAACAGTTCCATTGGCACAAGCCGAGGATGGCTATATTCGTATCACCAATTCCACTATCACAGGGCCAAACGCAACACTCACCTTAAATCGGGTGGCTGTACCGCAGCATCCTTATGGTATCTGTACGAGCTATGACGACCATTATGACCTGAATCCCCAGCGTCTGGTGGATAATATGCAGGCCCTAGGCTATCACGGATTGATCAACCACTACTGTGGTATGTCCAAATATCCTGAAATATCATGGCGAAATGATCTGCATAAATGGCAGATTCCAGATGCCCTTGTGACAGGTGAAGATGTAGTGAATCCCTGTACCCGTAAATGGCATGAGCATTTTGCACAGGCACTACATCATGCAGATATGCAGCCCGTATTTGGCGTTAGCTTTGAAATGTATTCTCTAGGTGCAAACGAGTTTTGGGCGCAAAGGGACTGGAACAGCAATTTGGGTCGTACAGGCTATGAACCCCCAAGCTATTTCTTTAGTCTGTGTGACCAGAACGCGCTGGCATACCTGCATAAAGCATTTGTTGAGTTCGCCGATACCATGGTGGTTGGTGGCTGTGAGGTGAATATGCAGATTGGTGAGCCGTGGTGGTGGTATAATCAGGGTACAAATCTGCCTTGTGTTTATGATTTTCCCACCAAGCTGGCATTTAATGCGGATACAGGTTTATATGCACCAGATTTAGGAACCATCTATGACGCCATGAATAAGGTGGGAACACCTTATGATGAGTTTAAAATCTGGCTAAGAAACAGGCTGGGACAAACCTGTCGGGAGATCAGAACGGTGCTTAAGGCAAAATATCCTGATGCAAAGATCTGCCCATTGATCTTTTTCCCCACCATCCGAACACAGATCGAGACGCTTGCCAGCTATATCAATTATCCAAGTGAACATTATTCATATCCAAATTTTGACTATATGATGACTGAAGCCTATGACTGGCTTTTAGAGGCTAGGTTGGATCTGGCTCATCAGGCTGTTGCAGAAATCTCCACTCAGGAGCTGAACTATCCCGCAGACAAGGTGGCATATTTATCTGGATTTGTACCAGACTCATCCATTGCGCATCTTTATGGTTTTGATCCCAACAAACCTTATCGCACACCTATTTGGCAGCGTATTTTTGGTGATCTGAAAAATAATGATTCGCTGGGGCTGATGAAACAGTTGATCTGGGCATATCCGCAGGTGATGCAGGACTCAGTCACGATAGATATGGCACAGGCTCCAGATGGATTCTTTATGGAAAATACATTACATTTCCCAATTACTGACAATACGCCGTATCCACCAGAGATTTATCTATAGGGGAAAGAGGCTGAAAAAATTCGCTTTCACTGATTTTTCAGTATAGATTGCTTATCTGGGTTATATTGGATACAACGCTTTAAAGTGCAGTGTTATGAAAAACAAAATTTTATTTCTCAGCTTTCTTTTGTTCTTGTTGACTGGTTGTAACAAGCAGCCAGAAGTGAAAAATGAGAAAGCCCAAGAGAGTTTTGAAGCCGCGGATAACAAGATTTCCGAGTATCTAGATATTCTGGACAATCCTGACTCTCCAAAAGAGGAGCAGACACAGGTGCTGTGTAAGGACTATCCAAAACTGTATGAATCTAAATATGTACCCGCCTTGTTAAAGCTTGCACCGAAAGACTATACCAAGGAAAAACTAATGGCTGACCTAAAGGTCTCAACTGACTATTATGCGGATAAGCTGGGTATTAGCTGTAAGTAAGCCAGATAAAAATTGAAAAAAATAAAGCCCCAAATGGGGCTTTTCTTTGCGATAAATTTAGTATATTTAGATAATAATGAGAAATTATGTACATATTTAAGGATAAATATGAGTGAAAAACATGAATTAAAAGAAAGCACAACCAATACCTTTATAGGATGGGCGGTCATCATCTTAAGCTTTATTGCAGGAAGTGTGTTTATTTTAATTTTTGGTCAGGTAGAAAGCCAAAATGACAGTTATGACACTGTGTATGTGTGGTCTGGTGTTATGGTCGCGATTGGATTGGGAATAATATTGAACGGCTTGCTATTTGGTTATTTGATCTTAAAAGTCAGTAGCATTTTGCAATACCATGAACAAAGAAGCATAACAAATATTGCAGAATAGGTGCCATAGCCATACAAACAACAGGATATTCAGGTAATTCCAGCATGCTTAAATATTCCTAAACAGAGGGATGTTTTTATGTGGATTTTCATCATTACGATCATTGTTGGTATTGTCATCACCCTGTTGGCCAAAAAAAATCAACATAATCAAACCTTGTCCACCTCTGCATCCGAGAATGAATCCTTTGCTGATAATGTGCTGTATACGTTTGAAATTGTGGGTGAACAGGCCTATCAGGAAAACCTAAGAAAGATTGCTGGAGTAAAAAATAAACAATCTAAATTTATCGAGGTGATGGCAAGGGTATTTTCTGAACCATTGAACCAGTTTGACAAACATGCGATCAAGGTTGAAATTAATGGCTTAACTGTGGGGTATCTAAGCAAGGAGGATGCAAGGCAACTTGCTGGCAAGATAATTGATACAAATGTTGCTGCGGTTATCAATGGTGGCTGGCTTGATGAAGAAGATGAGGGGCGTTACGGTGTAAAGCTTGCAATCCAAAGTTTGGACGATTTGCAAGGTAACCTATAATGATTTTTTGCATTTTCAAACTTCAGTAGCCATATTTTATATTTAACGAAATAAAACACTTTTTACTTTTCATAACTCAATGTTGCTGTTTCATATCAGCTTAACTAAATAGATTATTTATTAATCATTTTTTGTTATTTAGTTGGAGCATAAAATGGACTCAATCAGCTTTTCCGAATCTGCCAAAGCCTGTATTTCCTGTTCGTTGACCTGTACAGCATGTGCAGACTTATGTCTCAGGGAAAATGATATCGACATGATGCGCGAATGTATCAAGAGATGTATTGAATGTTCAGAGATTTGTGCCTTATGTGCCAGGGCTAACCAGAGAAAATCATCTTTCAGTATGGAACTCTGTACGTTATGTGCAAAAATATGTGATGCCTGTGGTAAGGAATGTGCCCGACATCAAGCTGAGCATTGCCAGCAGTGTGCGCAGGCATGTCGTCAATGTGCAATTGAATGTCGAAAAATGGCCGCCTAAATATTTTAACCAGAGATATTAAAAACCGAATACATCGGTTAAAACAGGCGTATACTGAAAGACAACACCAGAACCAAACAGGACTAAAAGATGCTTGTTAAATTTGCAATTCGATTCATGGCTGTTTTGTTTTCAGTATTGGCTTTAGCCGCAATTGTTATTCACTTTTTCTTTTCGAGTGCCTTAACGACTGACTTATGGATTATTGTTGTTCCTGTTATTCTTGGTATCCCGATTCTGACCGCGGTGGTCGTTGCAAAAGATGAGGAACTTAGTGTTCATTGAATTGAGAATAAATCTTAATTTTACTTATTCATACTCAGTTCTATAATCTCATCATCGAAAGTAGATTCAATGTTTTGAGCTTTAAATAAAGCCTCCCATAAGGGGAGGCTTATTGATTTGGAAATGGGGTGAACGTTTCTCAGCCCTCATTCAGACTTGTAAGAGAAGTTGGATTTGCAGCCCCAGTATTCAGGTTTTGAAAGTCATGACCTGATGGTGCCTGATAAATTCTCAATCCAAACTCAGGAATAATCGCAATCAAGTGATCAAAAATATCAGATTGAATTGCTTCATAAGATGCCCATGCCGTTGTATTTGCAAATGCATAGATTTCCAAAGGTAAACCCTCACTGATCGGCTGCAACTGACGGACCAATAATGTCTGGTTTTGGGCAATACCCTGATGCTGTTTCAGATAAAACTCAACATATGCCCTGAATGTGCCGAGATTGGTTAAACGTCTTTGGTTGTAGCGGGACTGATTACTCAGGTGTTTGTTGAAATCCTCAATTTCAGATTGTTTGGCATCCAGATACTGATCCAATAACAAGAACTCTTTTAACTTTTGCTGCTCCTCATCACTCATAAAATGTACGCTGCTTTGATCAAGAAAAAGTGAACGCTTGATGCGACGGCAACCTGCATTACTCATACCACGCCAGTTTCTAAAGGTATCCGTCACCAGTTTATTGGTTGGAATGGTGGTAAATGTCTTATCAAAGTTCTGTACGGTCACGGTATGTAATGACATATCAATGACATCACCATCCGCATTTAAAGAGGGCATTTCAATCCAGTCACCAATCCGCACCATGTCATAAGAGGCGATCTGTACACTCGCCACCAAGGATAAAATGGTGTTCTGGAACACCAGCATCAGTACTGCCGCCATGGCCCCAAAGCCAGCGAGCAAGGTGAATACATCTTTTTTAAGGAAAGTACCCAGAATCATCAGACCACACACAACGAACAAAATAAGCTTAATCAACTGTAGATAACCCTTGATCGGCTTGTTCCGTGATTTTGGATTACGTTGATAAATCAGGTTAAAAATATTCAGGGCTTCACTGATGGTCAGTGCAATGGTGAGGAAAATGAATGCCTGGGCACCCATCTGAATAAACATGATCACTTTGGGTGAAAGATGAGGAATGGTGGTAATTCCATTCATAACCACAATGGCAGGCACAACATTGGCAAACCTGCGAATGATACTGTGCTGCGCAAAGATGGACTGATTGGTTGATTTTAGTTTGGTGACTAAATAGCGGATACCTCGAACAATCACTCTCTTGGCAATAAAGTTCGCTAATGCAGCAAAGAGAATGAGAACAATCAAGGCAAGCAGGGTTTCTAGCCAAGGGTAGTGGCTTAGTTCACTTCGAATATCGGCTATAAAATTTAAATAATCCAAACCTAAACACCTTAAAATTCTTGAAGTGGAATTTTAAGGTGTTAAATGCCGCTATGATAATTTGGTCACAGTTTATATACGATTCTTAAGAAATTTTAACATTTGTTAAAAATAAATTACCACATCAGGTCATCTGGAATCACATAGGCTGCGTATGGGTCTTCCTCATCCGTTGTTTGATCATTGGTCTGTGCATTATTATTTACAATGATAAAACCCTGCATTTTCTGGTCAATTTTCTCAGCCAATGCTTTAGGAAGATAGGCATAACTCTCCTGATCCTTTGCAATCACAAGCGAACCTGAAACCAGCGCATTATAAACCTGCTGTGAGATATAGACTTTCTTGATCTTACTGTCATCAATAAACTGGTAGACCGCATCACCGTCAGTTTGATTAACCTTATGTTGTTTAATCATCTGGATAATAGATGCCTTAAGGGCTTTTTCTTCCAATACACGCTGTTTTTCCAGATTGAGTGCCTGGTCTTTTGCCAGTTTCTCCTGATTGACACGGTCAATTTCCGCTTTTAATGCCGCATCATCATTCTGTCCCGTGCGCTGTTCATGCTGGGCTTGCTTGGTCAGTTTCTTTGCTTTTTTATTGTCAACTAAACCTGCTTTTAATAATTGCGCTTGCAGTGCATTTTTAACCATAATTCAATCCAGATTCGGGTGAGATGAAGAACGAAAATAAACGATCCAATACGTCATACTCATGACAAGGCTTAAACCTGCGGGTATGAGAAAGGTTTGTAATTTTAAATAAGGATAAAGCAAACTGGCAATCAGTCCACCCATTAAAAAACCAATAAAGATCAATAAATGTAAGGAAATACGGCGATTTTCAACTTTTAATCCACGGACCTTATATCCGAGTGTCAGGCCAATATCGGTTAAGACACCAGATAAATGCGTGGTACGGATAATTGCACCTTTATAATGGCTAACCATCGCATTCTGCATGCCCATTGCGACACATGCCCACAGCAGTCCATAACGTGGGAAAAACGGCAGCAGTAGCCAGGTCAGAAACAGGAAAATGGCAACCAAGCTAAGGGGAACGCCATAATGCCTGCCAAAGGTCACATGGCCATTGCCAAGAATCAGGCCGCTGTAAAAAGACCCAATCACAAAACAGAGGATGACAAGGCTTAGATAGATAAAATGCTCAGGCTGCCAGTCAAGCAGACTCATTGCAAGCATGCTGACATTGCCTGTCATATGTGAAACAGATTGGTGCAGAACCGTGAATAAACCCAGAACGTTCACCATCCCTGCATTTAATGCCAATAGGAAAGCACCAAATTGAATCCAGTTAGGTAAACGTTGTAAGGGCATAGCAAACTCAGGCTACTAATTTTGGCGGTTTCGGAAATCTACAGCAGCAGTAAACAAAACATCGGTTGATGAGTTCAGCGCGGTTTCAGTTGAGTCCTGCAACACACTAATAATCATACCAATTGCAACGACTTGCATCGCAACTTCTGATGATATACCAAATAAGCTACATGCAACAGGGATCAGTAACAGAGAACCCCCCGCAACACCTGAGGCGCCACATGCAGAGACTGCTGCAACAATAGATAAAATCAGCATCATGCTTAAATCAACA
This sequence comes from Acinetobacter sp. GD03645, assembly GCF_029845285.1. Taxonomy (NCBI): domain Bacteria; kingdom Pseudomonadati; phylum Pseudomonadota; class Gammaproteobacteria; order Moraxellales; family Moraxellaceae; genus Acinetobacter; species Acinetobacter sp. GD03645. The sequence continues at coordinate 21,401 of NZ_JAOCLL010000018.1, forward strand.
TGGATACCCAGTGTATTTACGGCGGCGAGTGTGAGTACGGTAATGGTGACGGCTGCACCCGCCATATTGATGGTTGCGCCAAGTGGAATGGATACACTGGCAGTGGCTTCATTGATGCCCAAACGTTCAGCAAGATCCAGATTGACAGGAATATTGGCGGCTGAGCTACGGGTAAAGAATGCAGTAATCCCACTTTCTTTTAGGCATTTAAACACCAGTGGATAGGGATTTTCTTTCATGGTAATGGCAACAAGGATTGGATTGATGACCAATGCCACAAAGGCCATAGTTCCTATCAGAACCATCAACAAATGTGCATAGCTGGACAGGGTTGCCAAGCCTGCATCGGCAAAGGTGACTGCCACTAAGCCAAAAATACCCACAGGAGCAAAACCAATAACGGTATGGATAATTTTATTGACTGCATCAGCAACATCGGTCAAGACTTGCTTGGTTGAATCTGAACTATGGCGGAGGGCCAGTCCCAGACCAATTGCCCATGCCAGAATACCAATAAAGTTCGCTTCGCTAATGGCCTGAACTGGATTTGCAATAAAGCTTAAAAGCAGGTTTTTTAAAATATCGGTAAGGCTTCCAGGTGCCTGCAAGGTTGTCTCGGTTGCCAAATGCAGGAATAACTGGCTTGGAAATACGATGCTCGCAATTACGGCACTGAATGCGGCAAGCAACATCCCAACCACATACAGCACCAGTACAGGTTTTAAATTTGCGTTTTGTCCCACTTGGAAATTTGCGATTGAGGCAAGAACCAGAACAAACACTAAAATCGGTGCAACTGACTTTAATGCTTTAATAAACAATTCACCTAATAAACTTAGGTAGGGTGTAAAGCCAGGGAACAGCAATGCCACGCCAACCCCTAGAAAAATAGCGATAATAATTTTGCTGACTAAACTTAAGCGAGACAATACATTCAACATATAAAGGCCTTATAAACCAGTACACGGTTTAAGGTTAAACAAGCGCGGTATTCTATACCCAAGAACCGTGAATAATAAATTTTTTTTTTGCAACCTAATTACGCTAAAAATACTGTAAAAAATAACGCAATGTTTTTAAAAGTCTTTTATAGAAACCTAGCATATCTTTTTGTATGAAAAAAGACCCGAAATATAGACTATTTGTTCAGGATTTCAGGTGAAAGCGTTTGTACTGCCTGATAGTGGGATAAAAATATTTTTCCACTTAACATATTGATTAACCTAGATGAATTCAGCCGATCCATGACTGGGCTCTTTACTTCAGATAAATGTAGCTGAATTCCCAGTTGCAATAATTCCCCATTAAGGTCTTCCAGCATTTCCACGGCACTCAGGTCAATATTGCTGATGCTGGAACAGTTAATCACCACATGCTGTATCTGTGGATTATGGCTGAGTTCCGTGATGATATAGCCCTTTAGCATATGCGCATTGAGAAAGTTAAGGTTCTCATCAATACGGAAAGATGCGATGGTTTCTGCGGTAAGCACATCATAGCGGGATACATTCCTAAAATGCTGTGTTCCTTCAACCAGACCAATCACGGCAATATGTGGACGGCTAATCCGCCATAATAAAAGAATAAATGTAAGGATGATTCCAATCACAAGGCCTGTCGAAATATCAACACAGGTGACACCAAAGAATGTGGCCCACATGGCCAGGCCATCGGCTTTGGAATATTTCCAGGTTTCAAAAAAGGGTAGGAATGTGACCAGTTTCCAGATGGAAACAAAAATGGTGGCAGCCAAAATGGTCAAAGGCAGGTTTTGAAAAAAACTGGTGAAATAAAGGCTGACTGCAATCATCAATAATGAAGACATGACCCCAGACATAGGCGTTTTTGCACCTGCATCACTATTGACAACCGTACGGGACAAGCTTCCTGAAACCGCAAATCCTGTATTTATCCCTGCCGCAATATTGGCCAAACCTAGAGCGATCAGCTCCTGATTGCTATTGAGGTCATCACGCTTTTGCAATGCGGTGGCCTGCGCAATCGCCAGTGACTCAACAAAACTAATCATGGCAATCATAAATGCGCTGGGAAGCAGTTTCTGAACCAGATCAAAATTCCATGTCGGAAAATGGAAACTGGGTAGACCTGTCGGAATGATCCCAACAGTTTTCAGCCCATGTTGATCCAGACTGAATACATACACAACAATAATTGAGCTTAAAACCAATAACAGGGGAGTGGTCTTATTTAAGAAATCTGATCTCACCCATTTAGGTAGAAAAACCAGTATGGCGATTGCAGCCAAACTCACGCCCACACTTAGCAAACTGATTTGATGGTAGTTATTGACCAAACTTCCAACAAATTCTGGAATATTGTTGGTCTGTAATGGAATGTCGAGCAGAAACTTAAATTGTCCCAAAGCGATTAACAATGCAGATGCAATAATAAAGCTTTTGATAACGGGATGGCTAATGAGCTGGATCAGGAAGCCAAAACGGAACAGGCCTAAAATCAGTGAAATAATTCCGACCAGAATCGCCAGTAGACAGGCAGCCTCAATATAGGCGGTAGAGCCAATGGCAAAAAGAGGTTGAAGCGCTGAAAAAACCATCATTGAGATGATGGCAACAGGACCAATCGACAGTGTGGTGCTACTGCCTGTAAAGGCATAGATGATCATGGGTAGAATACTGGCATAGATACCCATCACTGGTGGAAGCCCTGCAAGCATGGCATAGGCCATTCCTTGGGGAACCAACATTGCAAGTACAATTAACGCAGCAACTACATCAGCCTTAAAGTGTGTAGGGTGATAAGTCTTTAGCCATTTCAGTGCAGGAAAGATGGACATATTCAGGTTGAACCGTTTTATGCATAAACAATTTATATTATATATAAATATATATTATTCATAAAAAAAGCTAAAGCGATTCAGTACCAATTGCTTATTTAAGCGAAAGGTTTATATATTTGGACAATAATTTTCGTATAGGGTCTTTAAAACAACTTGAAGCTTGGGATCACTAATTGAGTAAAAAATCTGTTTGCCTTCACGACGTGTCGTAACAACCTTACTTTTTCTGAGCATCATTAACTGTTGGGAAAGTGTCGGTTGGAAGATCTGGGTAAGCACTTCAATCTGGGAAACATTCAGTTCCTGCTTGGCCAAGTGGCACAAGATGATTAAACGATCCGTATTTGCCAGAGACTTCAGCACATTTACAATTGAGTCGGCAGACTCTCTCATTGCCTCGATCTCAAGATCCTTTTGCATATTACTCTCACGACATTACAACCGAACTTAGTATAAGGTGAGTAAATCAAAAAATTGAAGTAAAACTGAATAATTGCAATGGTTTTTAATGAAAATATATATAAGTAAAAGTGATATATTGTCTTGTTTTTGCAGATTGCACTATTTTTTATTAAAAAAACGAGGAATATATCACTTTCCATTTTATTTCATCTATTTTTAAAACATTGGGATAACTTTACAGAATGTGAGTAAACTCTATTATTTAATTTTACTAAACAATAGAATATGAATTTGTGGAATGATAAAGGTTAAAACACCAAAATATTTTCTAAAATCATGATTATATTTTGCTGTTTATCCTTGGTACAACAGAAAGGAAAAAAAGTAGGGGAGAATGCTTCAATTTTGGCAAAAAGAATAAATATAAAAAAAATTTAAAAAGTGATTGCGCTTTAGAGAAAAGCATATATAATTAGAGTTAAGACAGAACGATCTGTCTGCATAAAAAGGAACTGGAAAGTACGTTATGTACAACAGCCAGAGGGTAATAATTTTATTATTCTTTATAACTCAGACGCAAGCGTGAGCCAGAAAAATAATTATAAATCACGCTTTATTTTTTCTTATCCATTCTCAGTTTGTTACTTCAAATTAGTTTATCTTCCCCATTTCTGCTTTCAGAAATGAAGAAGATTCGTTTACTCAGGCAAGTTCTTTTTCAAAATTGATTAAATGCTCAACACGTGACCAGTATTCATCTATTTGCACTGAGTCCTTATTGACGTGTGCCTGAATGGTCATGCCATCCAGAATACTGACAATCAGCGTGGCAAGGTGGGTAGGGTTGGGAATGTCGAGATTAGACAACAGGTTCTGGACCAATGCTGTCAACCAGACTTTATATTGTGTCGCTGGCTTTAATGTAGACGGATAGATCTTAATTACTTCTTCCACTGCTTTCTGGAACATGCAACCATTAAAGTCATCAGTATGAAACCATGAATCGTACCATTTAAAAATCGCCCTGATTTGCGCTAAATGATCGGCTGGATCACATTTGGCCAAGGCTGTATTTAATGATGCCTGGAGGTCTGTATTACGCTGAAGTAGACATTCTTCAATAAGTTTTTCCTTGGATGGAAAATATTTATAAAAAGTCATCTTGGCTACGCCAGACTCACTGATGATTCGATCAACCCCGACCGAGTTATAACTATGCGAGTTAAAAAGTCTTAGTGCAGTGGTAATAATATCTTCTTTTTTTGACATACAAAGCCTCAAATTTGCTCATTGTCATTAGAGCATTGTTTGCATCCCGTTATGCAATTTTGGCAGCGATTTTACATGGTATTTTAAAAATATCATAGGGAAAAATAACATTATTTATTTAACTGGTTTTCTGGTTTTAATTTACTAAATATATGTTAAAAATAAAAACATGAATCTATAGGATTAATTAAAATAATAAATTTATATACTGTTGTAAATAAATGAAGTTGGCGCTTAGAATGGCTTTGATTTCTGAATCACTTCTGACATAAAAATGAAATATTGAAGAAAAATAATAATATAATTTTATTTATTGATAATTATTTTCATTTATGTGTCCGATATTGATAAATACTAAAAAGTCAGTTTTTAGAACTACCTAACTAACTGACTTTTAAAGTCTTATAAAATATTTTAACCTATTTGTCAGGCAGCCCTGCGATCAGGCTGGAAAAGTTTTGGTAAAGTGTTGATTTTTGAGTAGGGGTATAGACAGAACGTTTAATTACACCTTTATCTGTTTCAATGGATAAGTCAACATTGTTTGCATTTTTAAATTCATAAAGAAATAAACTTGGAATTACAAAAACATTTGATGAACGTTTTGGAATTAAACGATTAATATATTTTTGTTCAGTTTTTTCACTCGTACCATAGTTAAAAGATTTGCCATCAATCCAGAACGTTATCCCCTTCATGTCGTAATATTCATAGGTACTATTTAATACAACATCCAGCTTTAATTTATCTTTTTGCTGTTTGTCCCACTCCACAACCACATTGGGGCACAGTTCATTTGACTTACAGTTTAAAGAACCTGCGGTGGCAAGGTGATCTATAACGCCTGAGGTTGTAGCGTTGTTTTGCATACTGCTACAACCATTCATCATTACACAGAGACTAAGCAAACAGAGTGTTTTTTTCATATTTAATTCCCAGTTTTATAAAAAATTTTAATGATTAATGATGCTGTGCTGGACCAAGAAATTCAAATGGCTTTGTTATTTTAAATTGATCTGTCGCATCACCTGCAAAACTATTTTGCTGGTCTTTTCCAAGATCAAGCTTACGTGTCACACCATTCTTAAAATTGATTTTCTTTAAGTCAACCCAGAAAACATTGGGTGAAACCGCAGATTCAAAAAAATACAGTTGCTGCTTATGGTCAGCTACGGTTCTCCAGCGTGTGGAGGAAATATTGGGTTCCTCCGCAGTATTTAATCCATAAGGGACTGATGCATTTCGTATCACACTAAAAACAGAAGCAATCGCTTCCTTGGCGTTGTCATTTTTTGGTATTGCATTGATATAGAAAGAGGCACGTGCAAAACGGTCAGCGGCTCTATTGGTTCCAGGCAACATAACGGTTCCGCCAATCTGTTGCCAATAGCTGTTAAGGGCAAGCTGTTGGTCAAAAGTTGGGGAATTGGTCATGACCTGATATTTTTTATCATGGTGGATGACTTGTTTGCCATTAATATATTCAATGATTGCGCTATCGCCTGTTTTATCTGAAAGTGATAAATGTAAGGTCGCTAAACGTTGCTCACCTGGAACGCTATCTGTAATCAGATCAAAAGGTTCTTTTTCCAGTGCACTGACCGCTTCTGAAACAGTAGAGAAATTATCGAGGGCGTATTGTGCCCAGGCGGAAATACTGAGCTGTGGTTTATTGGATTGTTTGGTATCAGGATATTGGGATTCCACCAGCCATAGCACGTTTGCGACCAGACCTGCCTCATTCATTCCGTCAGTGGTAGAGATGTCATAGCCAGTGGCGATGACGCTACCATATTTGGCTTTCCATTTCAGCGATTTCGGTCCAGCATTGCTATCTCGGTTGACGCCACTTGGCATGATCCAGAGATTGGTCCCAACATCCACTTTCCAGTCCATGGAGCGGGCAGTAATAGTATGATCATTGTTGCCTAGATATACTGCGCGTGTACATGCCTGAACCGTTTGAAAAAATATCGTAGATGCAATGAATGAACAAAATAATGTTTTTTTGAACATTAAAATTCTCCGTTGTCATAAAAAATAGTTATAAAAGTGATCATGTTTTAATTTGTATATAAATGAGTTTATAAAATTTATTTTTTAATTCAAGGATTAAAATGTAGCCCTTTATAGAAAAACAGGTTTTGGGGGGGATGTTGGATTAATGAGGGCCTTTGATATTTTCCAGGCCCTCATTTTTAGTGAGTCATTGAATAGCTGTGATTTTCCAGTTTAATTGGGAGGTAACAGCATTAAAATGGCATCATTCAGCAAATGGGCAATATCTTCCAATATTTCAGTATCATTCAACTGTTTATCAAATATCAGGCTTTCACCATTAGCCAGTTGCTGTAATCGTTTCTCAAACGCTTTAGAAACATAAACAGGTTCGCCATTTGCCCAAAACTCTAATGATCCATTTTGCTGTCTGTAAAGTAGTTTCATCGCTGGTTCAAGCATCAGTGCATAGCCTGTATCCACGATTTCAATCAGGTCATTTGCCTCAATTTCTTCTGGTTCAGGAATATTGTCTGGATATTTGACTTCGCTCATATATGCCATAATCGCTGCATCAAATTCGGGTGCTTGATGGAGATAGTCTAATAACTGGCTTTTTAAATAGCTAAATTCTGTCTCGTTGATTTCACCAATTGCTGTTGTCTGTTGGCGGGGAATATCCAGCAATGGATTTTTCAGTAAGGTGTTTTCCGCAAACTGGTCACTGATTCGATCCATCATTTCCGCAAGGTTTGGCATACGGAAACCAAACGAAAAGGTCAGGCATTCATCTTCCGCAACACCGTAATGGGAAAGTCCAGGTGGTACATAAAGTAAATCGCCTGGCGCAAGAACTTCATCAAAATGAACATCCATTTCAGGCAATAATTTTAAGGGTTGATCTGCCACAAACTCGGTTGATTCATCACACATCTGACCCAACTGCCAGCGGCGATGACCATGTCCTTGCACCAGAAAAACATCATAAAAGTCAAAATGTTTGCCAACTGATCCGCCTTTGGGTGCATAGGACACCATAATGTCATCACGTCGCCATTGTGGAATAAAAGGAAACTTTTTCCATAGCTCTGCAATATCAAAAGAATAATGATCTATCGCCTGAACCAGCAGTGTCCATAAGTTTGGCAGTTTTTGAAAATCACTTTTGCTTAAGGGGGAGGATTTAACATGCCATTCATTTGGATTCTTGTTTTTTTGACGAATTAAACGTGCGCTGACATGCTCTTCTAGCGCCAGTTCCCTAACATCATCAGGTTCAATCAACCCAACAATTTCGGGCATTGCATTACGTACCAGCAGTGGTTTTTTTTGCCAGTATTCAGTTAAAAATTGTTCTGCGGTAATACCGCCGAATACCGTTAAAGGTTGTGACATGATGATGAAGCCGAAAATAAATCAATAACGTGTATTGTCCCTTGAGTTGAAAGGCGGTGCAAGCCTTGTATCACAGCCAATAAACCCTAATTTTGATCAATCAGTTCGGGATTCATTCACAGCTTCTTAAAAACACAGTATGCTAAAGCGGCTATAAGGAGTATCCATGTATCAAGTATTGGCAAGAAAATACCGTCCACGTAATTTCAATGAGTTAGTGGGGCAGAATCATGTTTCCCGTGCGTTGACCAGCGCATTGGAGCGTGGACGACTGCATCATGCTTATTTATTTACAGGGACACGTGGTGTGGGTAAAACCACAATTGCCCGTATTTTAGCCAAATGCCTGAACTGTGAAACGGGTGTAACCTCAACGCCGTGTGAAGTTTGTGCGACTTGTAAGGCAGTGAATGAAGGACGTTTCATTGATTTAATCGAGATTGATGCTGCGTCACGTACCAAGGTTGAAGATACCCGTGAGTTACTGGACAATGTCCCTTATGCACCAACCCAGGGTCGCTTCAAAGTCTACCTGATTGACGAAGTGCACATGCTTTCAACGCATTCATTTAATGCCTTGTTAAAAACGCTGGAAGAACCACCAGAGCATGTAAAGTTCTTGTTTGCAACCACCGATCCACAGAAATTGCCCATTACAGTGATTTCCCGTTGTTTGCAGTTTACCCTGCGTCCTTTGGCTGTTGATGAGATTACCACGCATCTAACCGCAATTTTAAATAAAGAACATATTGAAGCTGATCAGGATGCGATCTGGCAAATTGCTGAATCGGCACAGGGTTCATTACGTGATGCACTATCCTTAACGGATCAGGCCATTGCCTATGGTCAGGGAGCTGTACATCATCAAGATGTCAAAGACATGCTTGGCTTGATTGACCGAACCATTATTTATGAGCTGATTCTTGCCATTCACCACAATCAGCAAGCGCATGTCAGCCAGTTGTTGTTGCAGTTTAGGCAACAGGCTTTAGATGTTTCTCTGGTTCTGGATCAGTTGGTTTCAACCTTGCATGAGTTGGCATTGCTACAATATTTGCCTGATCTTGCCTTGAAATACAGTGAAGAAATCAATCGAAAAATTCTGCAATTGTCTAAACTGATTTCTGCTCAGGATTTGCAGCTTTACTATCAGATTGCATGTAAGGGAAGATCTGATCTGCAACTTGCAGTCACGCAAGAGCAAGGTTTTGAAATGTGCGTATTGCGTTTGCTCGCATTTAGACCGTTATCGACTGGTGAAGTTACTATTGTCGCTACAAGTCCACAAAATATTACTGTTTCTCATGCACAAGTCGTTTCAACTGAGCCAAGTCCAGCAGAAACTCAGCAATTGCAACAAGTTTCTATTGTTGAAGAACAGCTTGTCGTTCAGCAAGAAATCGTTAGTGTTGAACCTGAACCTGAACCTGAACCTGAACCTGAACCTGAACCTGAACCTATTATTCAGGATGAGAATGTTATGGTTTTTGATGCCGCGGATGGGCAACTGATTGGGTTGGATGTTTCAACTACCCAGCAAAATGCTCATTTCACAGAATCAGATGAGGTATTGATCTTTCCCGTAGAAGAACAAACTGAAGTTACACAAATCATCAATCAAGCACCTGAGCTAAACGTTAAGGCTGAACCTGAATTATTTGAAGAAACATTTATTGCTACGAAACAGCAAATTGAAAACCAATTTGCCATGCCTGTGGTTGATGTAGTTCAACAGGTTGAAACGATGCATTTGGCAGACCAAGCCAATCTCATGCCTCAAGATATTCTTAAACTTCGTGAACAGGTTTTGGAGGGTGAGTGGAATTTGGATAAATGGGAATATTGGTTTAGAAATAGTGAACTTTCGCCAGCTGTTCAGGAGTTGGCACAGCATGGCATTATGCAGGGGCATATTAATGGTTCATCTGTGTTTCATATTCCGCAGAAATATGAGGGCATGTTGTCACAATTAAGACAGGCATTGGAGGATGCACTTAAGTCAGAGTGGCCGAATACGCAGTTTAATGTGCAATATCAAGATATTGATTCGATAACACCTTTTACCATGCAGGTCATGCGTAAGGAAAAGGCGTTTCATCGGGCTGTTGAGTTGTTACAGCAGGAACCTACCATTAAAAGTTTAATTGAAACCTTTGATGGTGAGTTGCAGAATATTCAACTGAAGCTCTAATCAGTTGGAATAAAAGGGCTGATCTTTTAGTCCACTAATAAGTATTCAGTCAGTACGTCGCGCATAGTTTGTGGAATCGCGGTACTTTTCCGAGTTTCCCGATCTACAAACACATGCACAAAATGTCCTTGAGCCGCTGCTTGTGGTTGACCTTGTTTAAAAATTGCCAGCTCATAACGCAGTGAAGAGTTGCCAATCTTTCCAATGGCTACACCAACTTCAACCATTTCAGGAAAGGAGAGTTCCTGTAAGAAACTACAGGCTGAATCCACCACCAAACCAATGATCTCACTGTTGTGAATGTTAAATCCCGTTTTTTGGATCAGTAACGAATTGGCCGCGGTATCAAAGTAACTGTAGTAAGTGACATTATTGACATGGCCGTAAATGTCATTATCCGCCCATCGGGTCTGGATATTAAAAAAGAACTTAAACTGTTCGCGTGTTTTTAAAGTGGGTCTATTCATGCATAAATCGCCTGATAAATCTGTAAAGCATCTTGTTCGGTCATTTCTCTTGGATTGTTTTGCAACAGTCGGGTTTGCAGCATAGCATCCTTAGCCAACTGCGGTAATTTTGCCTCGGCAATATCCAGATCCTTTAGTTTTAGCGTTAGACCACTTTGATCCAGATGGTTTTGCATATGGTCAATGAATAAATCACACAGGCCATCGGTACAGCCTGTGCTGTGAGGGTCTAATAACTGCATTAACTCTGCATAGTGTTGTTTAGCTTTCGGCGCATTGAATTTTAGCACTTCAACCAGCACCAGTGCATTGGTATGCCCATGGGACAGATGGAAATGTCCACCGAGTGGATAGGCCAAGGCATGAACCGCACCGACAGGTGCATTGGCAAAAGCCTGACCTGCCAACATTGAACCGACCAGCATATTTTGCCGAGCTTCTAAGTCCGCACCATTTTTTAATACCTTGGCAAGGTTATGGTTGAGCAGTTGCAAGGCATTTTTTGCCAGCATATCGGCATAAAAGTTCTTCTTGATATTGGAGGTATAGGCTTCAATCGCATGTACCATCGCATCAATACCCGTTGCCGCCGTGATATGGGCGGGTAAACCTTGTGTGAATGTTGCATCCAGAATGGCAACGTCAGCATACAGGATAGGAGAGACCACCCCCATCTTGGTGGTTGCGCCAGTAGTGACAATTGAAATTGGGGTGACTTCTGAGCCTGTTCCAGCCGTTGTTGGAATCAGAATAAGGGGTAAACGAGGTGCCTTGGCCTGATTAACCCCATAAATTTCACCGAGATTTTGTTGTTGTTGGGGATGTGCAAGCAGGGCAATGATTTTGGCAACATCCATGGAACTACCGCCGCCAAAACCGATGATGATATCAATTTTTTCCTGTTTGGCGAAATCAACCGCTTCTAAAACAATATGTTCGGGTGGGTCAGCCTGAATATCGGAATAGATAATATACTCAAGTCCGATTTGATTAAAAATTTCCAGAATGGGTAAATGAAGCAGGTGCTGGATCATCCCTGCATCGGTCACCAAAAGTGCTTTTTGATAATCATGTTGTGACAAGATGGTTTTAAGTTCCTGTATTGAACCTAAACCTGCAATAATGTTGGGAACGGTCTGGAACTGAAACTGGTTCATACATACATCCTTATTTCTATCTTTGACAAATCATTGTCCATACCTGACCTATGTCGCAATCCTAGACAAAATGCCAACAAATTCTAATAAATACAACATTTTTATATAAGGCAACTATAGGTTTCACTGCCCAAATAAATTACCATAAGATGCTCTAAAAAGTGTAGTTTTGAGGTGATTATGCCATCCCCAATACCGTACAAGGTATTATGTGTCTGTTTAGGAAATATATGCCGTTCACCCACAGCGGAAGCAATTCTCAGACATTATTGTGATGCGCATGGTTTAAATGTATGGGTTGATTCGGCGGGTACGAGCAATTATCACCCAAACAAGGCACCCGATGCCCGAAGCCAGAAACATGCGCTACAGCGTGGCTATGATTTATCGGGCTTACGTGCCAGACAAATTCGTCTTGAGGATTTTATTGAGTTTGATCTGATTCTGGCGATGGATCATGAGAATTTTGATGATATTCAGTCACTCCTGTCGAAAGCGGTACGCCAGTTTGGTGCTGAACAGATTCGTGCCAAAATTGCATTGATGAGTGAGCATGATCCTCATTTTAACCAGCAGGCAGTTCCTGATCCCTACTATGGTGGGGCGGATGGCTTTGATCGTGTCCTGAATCAATGTGAATCAAGCAGTCAGGCATGGGTCGATATTCTTAAAAAGCAAATGCAGGCAGGGCAATAGGATTTCATTCAACATGCATGTACAACAACAGGTTCAACTCAAAAGTTTAAACACGCTCAATTTAAATGCCACTGTTTCGCATTATGTCCAGATCAATCAGCCTAATGATGTGGTTGAGGCATTGGCATTTGCTGAACAGCAGCAGCTCAATGTCATGATTTTATCGGGTGGAAGCAACCTGTTGTTGCCACAGCGCATTCAGGCACTGGCAATTCATTTAAATATTCAGGGCATTGAAGTCGTTGCTGAGGATGACCAAACCATCACAGTTAAAGTAGGTGCGGGACAGGTCTGGCATGATTTTGTTTTATACAGCACCCAGCAGAACTGGTTCGGTCTGCAAAATCTGGCTCTAATCCCAGGCTTGGTTGGGGCATCACCTGTTCAGAATATTGGTGCCTATGGTGTTGAGGTGGGTGAGTTTATTGAGTCGGTACAGGTGTATGACCGTGAACTGAAATGCTTTGACTCCATTTTAGTTCAGGATTGTCATTTTGCTTACCGTCATAGTATTTTTAAAAACTTTCCTGATCGTTACATCATCATTAGTGTAACCTTTAAGCTGTTAAAACATGCCAGTTTAAAACTGAGTTATGGGGATTTAAAGCAGGCGGTTGGAGATGAACAAACGGCTGAGAACCTGCAAAATCAGGTGATACAGATTCGTCAAAGTAAATTGCCTGATCCCAAAGCGTTTCCGAATGTGGGCAGTTTCTTTAAAAATCCCGTTCTGACTCATGCTGAATTTGAAAAACTTTCTCAACACTTTCCCAACATTCCGCATTATCCCCAAGCCAACGACAATGTTAAGGTGGCTGCTGGATGGTTGATTGATCAGGCGGGCTGGAAAGGCAGGCAACAGGGCTGTGTTGGCATGTTCCATAAACAGGCACTGGTTTTGGTCAATTATGCCGATGCAACGCTGGAAGATGTGAAAAATACCTATAGCGCTGTACAAAATGATGTAAAACAAAAGTTTAGTATTCAGCTTGAACCTGAACCTGTGTTATATAGTGAGCAAGGTTTGATTCAGCGCCATACTACATAAGGAGTGATATGGCTCAAGTACATTGGATGGTCAGTTTAGTGCGGATAGTCACCATACTATTTGTGCTATTGGGCTGCTTTGTGCTTTTTTTATATTCTCCGTTTTACTCACAGCTTGTGGTGAAAGGGCTAAATTATTTTGTACCTGTTGATGTCAATGAGGTGGCCGCTGAAAGCCAGAAGGCAGCGGCTTTAAGTGAGCATGAGAATCTGGAACCTGGTTCCAACTTATGGATTGCGCGTCAGGCTTATTTAAAACTGATGGAAAAAACTTTTCAGTCAGAAAAACCTGAAGATTTAAGGTTGATACAGGCACGCTATAAATTGCTGCAACAAACCATTATTGATGAACAGGAAAAAGAAGAGCAAAAAGAGAAGAAAAACAACATTCCATTGTTAAATCAAAAAGCAGAGCAGGATCAGGACAGTTCAGCAGTTGTGATCAGTTCTCCCACAGATTTCTTACAAGGCAATACACCTGATAATCAGGCGCTCATGGGCAAGTATCTGGCATTTTTAGAAACCTACCCTGTTGCATTGCCTGTGAATGAAGATGAAAAGGATGAGACCAATAAAGATCTGGTCGAGTTGAAAAAAAATAAGGATGGGGATATTGAGCCTAAAAATACCTCACAGCCTTATGCGATTGTTGTGCTCGGTGGCGGATTGACCCTTGCTGAAAATGGTAAAGATATTGTGGTGAACAACTACACACGCTTACGTCTGGAAAAGACCTTGAGTGTGGAGAAAAAGTATAACCTGCCGATTGTGTTAAGTGGTGTGGAAGCACCTTATATGCAGGCATGGTTAAAGAAGCGTGGGATTGAGGCAAAGCTGCTTGAGAATAGAAGCATGAATACCTGTGAAAATTCCAGATTCAGCTCTTTGCTGTTGCAAAAGAAAGGCGGTGCGCCCACCGTGATCCTGATTACTGATGAGTATCATATGCCACGGACACGCCGTTTATTTGCCTTGAATGGTATTGAAACCGTTCCTGTGTTTGCACCCATGCCAACCAGCTTAACCCGTTGGCGACCTAGTCAACAAAATTATGACCATAGTCGCCGTGCCAATTATGAAATGCTTGCCACGGTTCGTGATATGTTATTTGGCTCTAGTGATTGTCGGGAGATACCATAATGTCCAATATTCCTTTTTTAAATCCGACAATACTCAAACAACTGGATTTACCTGTTCCGAATCGTGAAACCACACCACAGGTTTTGGAGCCACTGGATTTATCAACCACAACTAAACCCTCTAAACCTTTACAGGCCTATCGTAAGCTTTATGGCTTACACTTGCTTGACTGTGAGCATTGGCAGGGTTATGTGGAAATGCCGTTGTTCCGTTTGCATGTGCAGGTATTTCAGCCAAGACAACAAAAGATTCAGGGGACAGTCTGCCTGCTGCATGGCTATTTGGAACACAGTGGAATCTATCAGCCGATTATCCAGGAAATCCTGGATCAGGGATTTAGTGTGATTACCTATGATCTTCCTGGGCACGGACTAAGTAATGGTTCACCTGCCAGTATCCAGAATTTTGACCATTACCAACAGGTTTTACATGCAGTATATGAAGCGGTTCATGGGGCCAAACAGTTGCCTAGACCGTGGTTAGGCATTGGTCAAAGTACAGGTGGTGCAATCTGGATGCATCATTTACTGGAGTTTGCAGAACGTCGTGAAGATCCAATTGTTGATCGGGTTCTGTTATTGTCACCGTTGATTCGTCCCGCTAAAACCGCCTGGTGGCACAATTCAGTTGGCCTAGGTATTATTCGTCGCATTAAAACCCAAGTGCCACGACATTTTCGCCGTAATAACCATAACCCTGAATTTTTGCGTTTTGTGCGTTTAAAAGATCCATTACAACCCCGTATGATGGGCATGGACTGGATTTTGGCCATGTCAAAATGGATGCTGGAAATGGAACAGCGTCCAGCCTGTCGTATTCCAGTTTGGTTGGCGCAAGGTGCACTCGATCAAACAGTCGATTGGCGCTATAACATTGAATATATTCGCCGTAAGTTTAGGTTGCAGACTTTGTTGATGCTGGAAGAGGGTTCACATCAATTGATCAATGAACGTGCTGATATACGTGCTGCACTGACAGGTTTGATTCCTGCTTTTTTACATGCGAAGCCAAATCACCACTATTACTAGTGGTGATTTCTTATTTAAATTTTGTATTAAAACTGATCCGCATCCGCCAGTTTCCACATTCGATAATAAAAGTTTTCATCATCATCTAAATTATTTTGCAGTAATTCATTTTCCTTGAGGAAAAAATGAATCTGGGCATAATTTTTAATTTCACGATCATTCAAACGCTGGGCCAAATGATGCGCCTTAATATCTGAGGGATGACGTAAACCTGCGGCGGCGATCATTTCAGAAAGCGCATGCAGTGTATTTTTATGAAAATTAAAAACACGTTCCGCCTTGCTGGGTACATCAATGGCTTTTTGTCGGTCTTTATCCTGTGTGGCAACTCCAACAGGGCATTGATTGGTATGACAACTTTGTGCCTGAATACAACCTACAGCGAACATAAACCCCCGTGCGGAATTGACCCAGTCTGCACCAAGTGCAAATGTACTGGCAATGTCAAACGCGCTGATAATCTTTCCACTGGCGCCGATCTTGACCTGACCGCGTAATCCTGCACCTACCAGCGTGTTATGTACAAAACGTAAGCCCTCTCTTAAAGGTGTACCAATGTAATCGCTAAATTCAATTGGTGCAGCGCCAGTTCCACCTTCAGAACCATCGACCACCACAAAGTCAGGAGTGATCCCAGTTGCGAGCATAGCCTTGACGATACTCATAAATTGCCAAGGCTGCCCAATACATAATTTGAAGCCAACAGGTTTGCCACCAGACAGGTCCCTCAGTTTTTGAATGAAATGCATCATTTCAATAGGGGTGTTAAAGCTTGGGTGACGAGAGGGAGAAATACAGTCGTGGTCTCTGGAAACGCCACGGATACGGGCAATCTCCTCAGAGATTTTATGTTTGGGTAAAATGCCACCATGACCTGGCTTGGCACCTTGTGAAAGCTTAAGCTCGATCATTTTAATTTTTGGGTTTTGGGCCTGTAGGGTAAATTTCTCAGGATGAAATAATCCCTCAGGTGTACGACAACCAAAATAGCCACTGGCAATCTGCCAGACAATATCGCCGCCATTTTCCAGATGGTAAGGGCTTAAACTACCTTCACCTGTATCGTGGTAAAAGTTGCCCAGTTGGGCACCCTTGTTTAAAGCCCGAATCGCATTGGCACTTAGGCTGCCAAAGCTCATGGCCGAGATATTCATAATTGAGGCGCTATAAGGCTGGCTGCATTGCGCATTGCCAATCAGAACACGAAAAGTGGATGGATCGGCAGGTGGGCAGGGTGCCATTGAATGTACAATAAAACGGTAGTTGGGTTGGTAGACATCAATGATTGAACCAAAGGGCTTATCTGCATTTTCATTTTTTGCACGTTGATAAACCAGGCTGCGTTGCATTCTGGAAAAGGGCAATGCATCCTGATCAGCTTCAATAAAATACTGGCGGATTTCGGGGCGAACATCTTCAAAAATAAAACGGAAATGTCCCAGAATTGGATAGTTTCTTAAAATCGCATGCTTTTTCTGGAGCAGGTCATATAAGCCAACCACACTGAGCAGGCTTGCCACGAGCCAAAGCCCATTCAATAAAGTGTCGGAAATAAAATAATAAATGCTATGCGGGGTATAAATGACCTTGAACCAGCTAATGGTCAGCGTGATCAGGATACAAAGGAACCAAACCGAATGTCTTGAAAAGAAAGTATTAAGTAATTTATGTCTTATAGCTTGTGCAGGGCTAGCCATAGGCAGGAGATTCCTATAATTCAGCAATCCACAAACCATGCCAAGAACCGTCTTTAACCACAAGTAATGAATTGTTAGACTTGAGAATTATTCTCTTAAATCAGCTAAAATTCAGTTCAACCTATCTGGATAAATTTTCCGATTTTTTTCAATATACATTTGCTGATAAGGCCCTTAAATTGTTGCAATCCCTGAATATCCAGACACGCTTGGGTGGTTTCTACCTGTTCTATAATACCACTGTGGATTTGTTGAATTTTATAATTTTATAAATAACAATTAGTTATTTTGTTTTTTGATAGGATTTTATTAAATAAAAGATGCACCTGTAGACTATTTGTAGACTGTTGAGAAACATGGTTAAATCTAAGTTCGCTAAAACTTTTCTAAACCACCTTATATGGTGGTAAACGGATTTAAACATGAAACTCAACAAATCTAATGTTGATGCTATTCCATTGGTGGAAAAAGGTCAAAAAATATATCGTGATTCTGAACTTATTGGGTTCGCAGTCAGAGTTACCAATAAAAGCAAAACTTATATAGTTGAGCGCAGGCATGAGGGGGAATTATTTAGGGTCACAATAGGAAAGACAACTGATCTACCTGCAACAAATGCACGAGCCAAAGCGCAGATGATCTTGGCGAAGATTTCAAACAATGAGTATGAAAAACCAACTAAGTTAAAAAAAATTAACAATCCATTAGATATAACGGTTAATGAAGCTCTCCAGATTTATTTGGATAGGAATGACTTTAAGCCAAAGACCATACGGCAATACAAGAAATATTTTGATCTTTACCTTGGGTGGGGTAATAGAAAGCTTTTTGAAATAACTAAGCAAGAAGTATTGGATAGATTTATTGAGGTCTCTAATATCAGTGAATCATCAGCGAATGGCTCCGTATCGTTGTTGGGGACACTATGGAAATATATCCATGTGCTTTACTCAACCGATGAGGATCCAATACTTAAATCAAACCCTGTAGATATTATTTCCGTTACTAAAGGATGGAATCGCATCAAAAGTAGACAGAGGCACTTACATAAAGATGTGATCCATAAGTATTATCAGGCTGTAATCAACTATCAGGACGAACTTAATTTAGAAAATACTGCACGCTCAAATACTCATCGAGATATGGTTCTGATGTGTATGTATACGGGTTGCCGTAGGCAAGAAGCATGTAAATTGAAATGGGAAGATGTAAATTTCAAAACGGGTAGTTTGACTTTTCGTGATACAAAAAATGGTACTGATCATCATTTCCCAATTGGCGATCATTTAATTAGTGTATTAAAAGAAAGATGGTTATTAAGAGAAAATGATTGGGTTTTCCCTGCGACCAAGATGCCTACGTCTTGGAACATGCATGCAACTAAGGTGGATACTCTAATAAATAGAGTGGGAGAGCAAGTCGGATATTATGTATCAATGCACGATTTTCGTAGAACGTTTGCAACCATTTGCAATCTATTGAGATTTAATATTTATGTCACAAAACGACTTCTTAACCATACAGCCCGCCCAAGGATTGATGTTACTGGTGGATATGTTCAAATACCTAATGAAGAGTTACGTGCATCTATGAATATGATAGAGGCAGTTTATCAAGGGAAAATTGATTGTTTTAATTACCAGTCTGTATGGGATGAGCGTCTAAAAGAAATAAAGGCGGGGTAACCGCCTTATACTGTGGCAAGCTGTGCAGTATTTAGCACGGTCTTGCTTTTTTCATATTGCAAGACATCTTTCTTTTTATATGAAACACGTCTACCAATTTTATAGAAAGGCATGGTTGATTGATCACAGCGCATTCTAGCAAGAGTCCAGGGTGAGCAATCTAAATATAGAGCAACAACTTCTTGGGGAAAATTTTGTTCGTCATTAGCCCGAATAAATCTATCCAAGTGTTCTTGCTGCTCAGCATCAGTAAGATTTCTAAGGTCTTTTAGCATCTTCACCCCTCCGCATCCGCTTTTGATAAATCAACACCCCATGTCAGACCCGACATTAACACAGCACCCAGCGCATCTTGAAATGTACGACCTGCATTACTCGCTTCGATAAATATTTCTATTGCCTGCCGATTGATAACCTCTTTTTGCTGACTTGGCAGGCCCCTTGAATCAAGACTGCCTTTCCCATTCATTCTAAAAACAAGAGGGTGTAGCACCGTTGGCGCTTTATTCTTTTTCATTTCCGCCCCTTGCTGCTTCTACCATTGCTTTACAATGTGCTGCTGCCTTTTCAGCTTCTTCTTGTGTATCGTAAAACTCATAATAGCCAACATCATTATTAGGCTCGTCCCAAGTAATCGCAGCAAAAAGAGGGGTGGTTTTCCAATAATATTGACGCTCAACCTCTACAGCTTCTCCAATATCAATATCAGCTAAGAAATCTGCATCTGTTAAATACATGCCCTCACTTTCATCAAGATAACAAGCCTCAAGTTCTGATTTTGGCACCATAACATAATCAACACCAAGCAACTTTTCTTGAAGCTCTTGATTGATTTGCTGTTGCTCTCTTAATGCCGCATTTGTGCCAGATAAAGCAGTTTTGAGTTCTCTAATTTGATTATGTAAGTCTTTTTGAATCTCGATCTGATCATTAATGAATTTACTGTTCATTGCCATTCTCCTTTGCTACTGCTTCAAAAAATGAATGTGCCTCAATCAAAGCTTTGCTTTCATTTATAACTGCCTCTACTTCATCTTTAGTACCAACAAAGAATTTTCGTTGACCGTTTTGATACACCCAAGCTCCAAATTTGGTAATAGATGGCAAGTGAATCGTATGATGCTCATTGATTTCCATAACTTCATCATCTTGAATATGCTGAGCAATAAAAGATAAATCATCCTCTTTTGTAGCGAAGTTTTCTGGTTCCTCAGCATCTTGCCACCAAGTCTCAATCTGATCTTTCTGCGCCACCACACACCCGTCGAGTTTTTTAGCTTCGTGGGCTTTGGCTGCTTGCCATGTACACCAGCTTGAATTAATTTCATTTAGGGCTTCACTATATTCCTCACCCCATTCAATTAGCTCATAAACATTTTCCAATTCGTTATATTGAATATTCGGCAAATATTTGAAATCCACACCTTGTGAAAGCAGGTGTTTTTCATGAGCAATTTTTTCTTTCTGAATATCCATCACGCATTCGCCCCAGTTAGTTTTTCGATTTTTTCAGCAAGAAGGTTTGCATCGACAACAATGTAATCCTCATGATCATGTCTTGCTTTAAATGACCATACCGCCACCCATGATTGCAATTCATTACCAACGCTTGTTATCTCCATAACCGCTTGGGCTTTGGCTTGAGCCAGAGCTTCACCCTGATTTAAAAGCATCTCATCAAGGGTATCTATTCGAACTTCCATGCGAGCTATGGCTGCTTGCCATGCTTCCCAAGCAAAGTTCATTGTTTCAGGAGCATCGCTAGGGCAAAAATCCTCATTAGGCCAATACGAATTTGTTTCTTCGTTGTAATAAACAAATTCACTTTTGATTGCCAATTCAGCCAATGGTAATCTTTCAAACGCCAATCTTTCTTTCTGCAAATCCATCACGCCACCTCACATTCACGTTTAGATCTAGCAAAAATGGCGTATGCATCATCTTCACTAAAGCCAATATCAATTAAGAAAAATCCATGAGGGGCAATTGGATCCCATTTAGTGATATCACAGTCGTCCATCATTGATTCCCAATCATCACTTGATACGCTAGATTCCATCCATAGAGTAACCGTCTCAATGTTGAAATGTCGCTTTAATTCAGCCCATTCTTCATTGGTAAAAAAATCGGCTTCACTTTCTAAAGAATTTAAATAATTTAAAAATTCAGGGTGAATCCAAGAGCCTGTTTCATCTCTAACAACTTCGACAGGATTTAATTGTTTAATTTCCATCACACCACCTCAACTTGCTAAAGGGTTTTGTTGTAAAAGATTGAAAATCTTGTCGTAAAAAGAAGGGTGAGTTTCAAACACTTCATTTCCAATACGCACAAAAGTCAAATCACTAAGCTGCACGATAATCGCACCATCAAAAATCATGGCTTTGGTTTTGTTACCCTCAAAAACAGAAGCGCTTGCTTGTGGATTTGCTTCAAGAAACTCTAAAAACTTTTCACCAACTTCCATTACGCCACCTCCAGTTTGCTTCTTTAAACTTCGCATTAATAATGAGGTCGTCAATCTCACCGATCCCAACGTTTTCAAAGATGTGTGTCATCTTGCTCCCGAACACAGTTAGTGTTCGGGTAATGGTTGAATAAGAGAATTTCATGTGCTGACCTCATCATTGGCCGCAGTTGCTTGTTCAAGCTCAAATCTACGCTTTTTCACATAAGCCATGAGGCGTGGCTGAATATCAGGATGACGTGTAGAGACATCAATCTCTAAAGCATCAAGCGTTGTGAGATCAGGTGCATTTTGAATCTGAACCATTAATGATGGTGGTTCTTTTAATTCAACTTCATTTGAATCCTGAATTTGGCAAAGTCTTTTGGAGATTTCTGAAAGCAATGGAGCACGTTGTTCTATAGTCCAATGGTGTGTTTTTTCAACAACACTGTTTGCCTCCTCTGGTGATTCTGCGTGAATAACAACAGCCATTAGGTCAGCATATTCAATTTCATATTGAGATTTATCGCCAACATCTAAGTAGGGTTTGTCATTATGGAAGCGGGTCCATTCACGATTTTTTGAGTTCTTGTCTGCTGTATCATCATCCAGCTTCTGGGCATGATTGACAGCCGCAGAGGCTATGGCATCAAAATTGGTAGTTGGTTTTTCTGAAGCCGTAGCAAGCTCTTTTCGCTTCTGTTCAAGTATGCGACCGTATGTTTGAACTTTATCATCAGACATTTTGCTTTTATGCTTTTCAAAGCTGACTTCAAGTTTATCCAGCTGTTCAGTAGTGCTGACAGCAAGCAAATGATTTATCAAAACATCGTCAGTAACCAGTGCAGATGATGTCTTTTTTTCAACATCATTTGATGTTGAAGATTGGGCACTGACAGGGCCAATAATGTCATCAATAGATGAATCATCGCTTGTGGCTTGGTTAATCTGCTGATCAACTTCAATAGGTTTAGCGGATTTTGACTTGTTACTACGTTTTTTAGGCAGCCCAACTTCAATAACAGCAATATCACAAGTTGGGAAACCAACAGCTTTGCAAAATGCATTGTATTGAAGCTTGGCATTTTCACTGTCACGCTGGGCAAAACCACCCATGACACTTTCAATCATTCCGTCAACTTCACGGTTAAACTTTTGGTGATAAACAACCCCGTGAGATTGCATTACAAAGATATCTTGACCATCTTGGATCTCATCCATGCTCAATGGTTTGGCAAACCTGATGCCAGCCAGTTCGATCATTTCAAGTTGAATGCAAAACTCATGATCAGGCAGGCCAAACACCGTGGCAGGGAATTGGTCTAAAGATTCAAACTCACCCAGAATATGGCGGCAAAGAATAGTCTTGCCAGCTTGCAAAGCGCTAAAAGCCTGTTGTGCAGTTAAAATATTACTCATGCCTTAATTCCTTGTTTTGCCAAATTATCAATTTCTTGTTGAACTGCCTTAAACCGACCAACTTCAATTTGCATGAGAGAGTCAATGCCGAAATATTCACAGATGGTTTTTACATCAAGCCCGCGCTCATCAATGAAAGCCTGTAATTGGTCACGCTGGGTGTCTGAAATGCCGTTGAACTCAGGAGGACTGATCCATTTGTTTTTGTCTTTATCGTATGTACACTTGAGCGCTTTGGCACGTTGTAGCATTGCCTGACGCATGTTCTGGTAATACATATGATCCTTAACCAGAGACTCAGTTAATTCGTTTAAATCCCCAGCATGTTCAGCTTCATTACAGCTTTGTTTCCAGTTCTCAAAATCCTCAAATGCTTTGGCAGATGCTAATTGAGCAGGGGTAAGGGTATTGATGTGTGCCTTAGCCTGAGAAATAAGGTCGGCTAAAAATGTAGGGCTAACCTTTAGATCAGGAACCCAAACTTCACCAGTATCGCCACCTAGTGCACCTGCATTTTTAGCGTGATGGGTGTCAGTAGGGTTGAAGCTGATTACACGTGCTGATTTTCCCTCTTGGGTTCTGACAGTGGTCAAATAACCCATGACATCCGCAATACGATAAAGCTCATTTCGGTTTTTACCGCCAAGGTCTGGGCGGTGAATGGTTTGATCACCATTTTCGCTTTCAATCGCGTGGGCAATGAAAACAACATCCTTGCCCATAGCAATAAGCATATGGACATAACTTTTAAAGATGTTATTTGCTGAACCTTGGGCCTTTAATTTTAATGTGCCGTCTTTCTGGCGATTTTCAGAAATACCCAGTAGGTGAGATTTAATGCACTCAAGCATTGCGCCCACTGTATCAATCACAACGGTATTGAAAGGTGCCAAGTCTTGAGGCGTAAGGTTTGCAATGTCTGTCCATTTCTGAACAGGGATAACCGCACCACGACGCAATTCACCAGTACGATGTGCACCTTTGTCGAAGTCGAATGAAACCGCCTTGTCAGCAGTAAAGCCCATTGAGGTTTTACCAAGACCAGGATCAGCGTAGATGTAAGTAATGATTGCATTAACCTGCAACGGCTGATCAGAAGTAATAATATTGATAGCCATGATTACAACCCCTTATTCGATTTAGCGTTGTTGTAAGCCATACGTTGATTCTTGCTATATGGCGTACGTTGGAAGCAGTCTTTTGAGTACATTGCTTCACGCTCTTTTTTGCGTTGATCACCAACTTCTTGCTGTAGATTACGAAGAATCCACGGTTTAGCTTTCAAATAATCAGGTTCAACAGGCGTACCGCCGTTTTCTGATTCAATACGAATATCAGTAAAGGTGTAGTTGGTTGAAAAGGTTTGAGGACCTAAGCGAACGTGGTAGCGTCCAGCATCATCACGAGTAATGAACTCGCGGAATGGGGTAGTGAAGCGTTTCTTTTCCATTAGACTAACTCCACTAATTTATTTTTTTCGATATATGCTGCAAGCTGAGCATTGATATTGCGATGATCATCAAAATTGGTGAAATCGCGGTATTGGTTGCCATCACCATCAGTAATTTGACCAACTTCCAAGTCAATGATTTCGATAGCTACAAATTCAGAACCTACAATTCCGTTGTAGTCAGGATGTTTGTCAAACACGAATTTAACTGGAACGCGGAAACCATCGAGATTAATGATTGCTTCACCAGTTATGTCTGAAGTTAGACGCAGAGTCATAATGCCGTAGGCACTTGGCTTAATATCTGGTGTAAAAGTTGGGGGAGTTGGTTTGGCCAACTTGGAGCCTAAGGCTGCACCGCCAAACACCAAGCCCGATGCTACTGCCCATGTCGTCAACACAACTTTGCCTAACTGGAAAGCTGGGTTGTGATTAATTGTTTTTTGTTCCATAATGAACTCCTTGGTAGGAAAAGCACATCAGCAGTTAAGAGGGTTGATGTGCTTTTTTATTTTTAGATGCCTGTTTCTAAAACTTTGCCAGTGCAGTCAGTGCAGCGAGTGCAGTCAGTGCAGCGAGTGCAGTCAGTGCAGCGAGTGCAGTCAGTGCAGCGAGTGCAGTCAGTGCAGTCAGTGCAGTCAGTGCAGTCAGTGCAGTACATACAGTTGTTATTGCTTGCAGCCTGCTTTTCAGCTTGTTCTTTTTCTAATTCTTCATCATAAAAATTACAACCAGCATCAACCCAAACACCATCATCGGCTTTTGCAACTTCGCCGTGTTGTAATGTGTATGCACGAGCTTCAAACCATTTCCGTAAATATTCAGTTCTGCCGTAGAAGAATTTTGCAAAGTCAGGAAGTAGCTCTCGACCAACATCTTCTGCTGTTGAAGAATTTGTTTCTTGTGTAGTTAAAACTTGCGCCCATCCTGCGATGCAGTGAGATGTTCCACAGTGACTATGCCAAGATGACATATTGAAATGTTCTGGGTTTGCCAGGATCTTTTCACGGATTTGGTCAAGTAGAGCAATCTGTTGTTCAAGTGTTGGTTTTTGAACTTCGATTACTGGTTCGTTGTCTAGTTGTGTCATAATTACCTCATACGACTTTGTGTTGTTGTGGAAAGCCCTGTTTGATGTGAGAGTCGGCGGGGCTTTTTGCTGTGTATGAGTTAAATATACCTGTGAGGTAAATTATTGTAAATACCTGTTGGGTAAAATTTAGAAAAATAATTTTTACTTTTAAGGTAAAATATTTTTAAATAGACAAAAGAAAACCGCCAATGGTGGCGGTTGAATGGAGTTTATTGAGATGATTGCGATTACAGACAAAGGGGAGTTAATCCCAATTAAGAAAGGTCAGGCATTTACATGTGTTGGATTTTTAGGTGTGATTGTGACAAATCCAGAAGATTTGGCTAATGATGAAATGGGGCTTATTGGTTCTCGATTCTCTTACCCAGATTCTGAACAGCTTCATTCCTTGATCCTGCAAGTTTTACATAAATATCGGACTCATAGGTTTTGGCGGGGGAAATTATTTAAACTTTTTCAGAAAATGCCATTAGTTCGAAAGAGCACCCCTTTATCCGATAAATCATTTTCTATACAAGCTATCAATGCTGATGCTCTCAGAGAGATGCTACTTAAAATTCCCTTGGAAAACCTTACGCAGACAGGCAAGGCATCCAGAGAGAAAGGTATTACTTCCAGTAGAAATTTCACTAAAGAATAATTATTTCTTTTTCTTCACAAGCTCTGCCACAGCAACTACATTGTGGTCAACATTACCAATTGTTGACTCAATGTTTTTTAATCTTTTCTCTAAGTCATTAAGCCTATCACCAATATTGTAGTAGTCCATAACACCGATAGGAACTCCGCATGATGAGCACTGCACAAATGTTAATTTAAAATTTGAATTTCTAATCCGATCTTGCTCAACCAATTCAAATGTAGAAGAGCCACAACTACCACACTTTGATCTTGCCATAATTTCTCTCCACCCGATCTGTTGTCATCACTGTGTCGGGTTCACAGTATTTAATTTTATAATTATCAAGCGCCATACTTTTCTAATAACTCATCAATCCAGCCTTGCGCCTGATCCAAATTGCTTATATCTGCCAGTTTTAGGTTGGTGCCCTCGGCTTCGTTAAAACCCTCAATAATGGCTTCAAAGATATTTGCCTCATTAATGACCTCGCGCGCCATTTCTGCGGCATCATAGCTTTGCTTAGCCTTTTTAAGTGATGCTATTTGTTTATCAATACCATCACCTATTTTACCAAGCGCTAGTTTAAATTCTTGTTTGTTAATAGATAAGGCAGTTTTGGTTTTGTTGAGTGTAGCGATCATGATTTTATTCCTAGGTTTACAGTTAAAATATTGTGTACCTACCCACGACCTTGCCAACCAGTCTGCAATTACAATCAATTGGTATGATTTGCTTGTGCCAGTTGGGATTGATTGGGCGCAAATAATAGTCACCATCCTCGACTACTAGCTCTTTAAATGTTGCCTCGCTATCACCATCACACGCCATAACTACCAGATCACCAGTATTTAGCTCATCGAGCTGGAATGTTGGATTAACATAGATGCGATCTTCTGGTTTAAAAGTAGGTTCCATTGATGCACCTTTCACAATTAAACCAAAACCGTATTGCCCAGCCCTTGGATTGTAAGGAATCCATTCAATCACATGCGACATATCGGCCGAGACAACAGGGGTAAAGTCACCAGCTTGCACCCAAGAGATAACAGGTGTTTGTTTGCTGGCAGGCAAGCCATCATGAATGATAGGCGGTATATAATGATCAGGTAGGCTTTTTGATAGGTTGTCTTGCGATTGATCCAAAAAACCCTTGGGTTTATTAAAGGCCTGCTCTATTTTTTCTGCTGTTTCATCACCTATGTTTTTAGTTGGATTTTTCCCAATATATTGACTAAGCAAGTTATAGGACATCTGAATTTTTTCAGCAAACTCAGTACGATCCAAACCTGAGTCTTCCATAAGTTTTCTAGCATTACTCAGCCTTATCTCATGAATTGTTTGTAATTGAGTCACAATCAAATCTACCTATACAACATTAATTAATAATTTACCTATGGGGTAGAAAAAATAAATACCCTGTCAGGTTGTTTTTTATTTACCTTACAGGTATATTTATATTTAATTTACCTGAAAGGTGTACTTATGCTTACGCTTTATGAATTTTGGCGTGGACTAGAGAAAAGTGAACGTATCCAATTTTGCGAAACAGCAAGCATTTCTTATAGATACATGGAATCTCATCTAATCCACGGTCGAAAAAAACCAAGCATGGAAACCATTCAGAAGATGGTTGATGCCAGCAATAAAAAACTAACCCATGAGGGATTGTTTAATTTCTTTTTGGGTAAAACCTCAGAACAACAGGTGACAGTATGAGTTTGGATAAAAAATCTACGCATGTGCGTTTATCTCCCGAAATCCATGAACGAGCAAAAGTTCTGGCTGAAATTAAAGGTAAAGACCTAGCTCAATACCTTGCGTTTCTTCTTGAGAAAGAAATCGTAGGTGAGTGGCATGTCCTTAATTTACAAGCAAAATCATTTGAGCGCTTGGGATTAGGGGCTTTAGTAAGGGAAATCTCAACTGAGGTTAGCTTCTCGGAGGGATTTGACGGGATTTACGGGGATTCAAGCAAAGAAAAAGCCTGATTTCGTGGATCAGGCTTTTAGGCATTCATAACTATAGGAAATGAACATGACAAATATACCAAACCAAGCAACGGCCAGCAATAACGATTTTGTGACAGGTGATTATGTGGTTCTCACATCACCTGGCACTGAAGATGTGTTGTTAGAGATCATCGACCACAAATATACACCTGACATGTACAGGGTAAAAATTCTGGCCACAGGTTTATGTGGACCAATTTTCAAAGACGAAATCCGCCACGCCACTGCTGCTGAAATCGAAGCGGGTCATCGGATTGACCAATTTAGCAATCTAGGAAACTCAGGGAAAACCGATTCATTGGGCGATGACACTCACGTCGAAAAGAAACAGCAAGTTGAGTTGCTGCAAACAGAAGTGGCTCGATTGAATCATAAATGCGAGATGCAGGCTACAGAGATGCTGGCAATGCAGGCAGAGATTGATTTGTTGAGAGATGCAAAGGCAACGGAGCAGGCGATTGAGCGAGAAATTAATAGCACTGTTTGCCTGGTTGAGGGTATGCATTTATGAGCAATTTAGCATACAAGCAGCCCCAGCAAGGCCAAGTTGTTCAATTTCCGAAAAAAGAGCGACAAGCTATGTCGGATTCATTAAGCAAAGGCTTCATTATGAAAAGCCGACTCTATCACTATGAAGTCGAGCCTTTTCTTACTGATGCCGCTAAAAATGTGTATTCCGCAATTATGGGGTACACCAACGGTTTTAATAAGCCCTCTGATCATATTTCACATCGTCAATTGCAGGGTGGGAAATTAAAAGGCTCAAGCAAACTTTCATCAGCCACAGTGTCATCTGGTTTGAAAGAATTAATCTGGTTTGGCGTTATTTCTGTTGTTGAAAAAAACAATAAGATTGGCAACAAATACCAGATCAATGAGGTCTCTTTGGTTGAGTATTTTGAGAAATTCAGCGCTTTAGAAATCAAAGCACTGCGCATTAGTAATGAAAGCGCTTTAATTAGTGAAGCGCTTCAATTAGTGAAGCAGTCCGCTTTAGTAAGTAAAGCGCAAGGTGCTTTAGTAAGTAGTGCATCAATAGAGTTTCTTTTTATAGATTCTTTTAGAAATATATTAAATAACTCGCTTCGCTCAAACAGACCACTTGAAAATCATTTTTTTGTTTTTCAGGGAGAGAAAAAACAAGCCGTTCTTGAGCAGCAAAAAATCGAAGCTGAGGAAAAGGCGAAAGCCGAAAAAGAACGCAAGGATAAAACTCGCAAGCTGTCGTATGACGAAGTGATCAATCTCACAAAAACCGTTTTTGTAAATCTCTGTGATTTCAGTCTTTGGGAACAGTACGTTTCTCAACGTTCGACTACATCAAAAACCAAACTTACCAAAAATGCCCTAAATGCGATTTATGAAGATTTCAAAGCATGGGGTGTTGATGGGTCAAATCAATCACTAAAAGCATCAATCGCTGGTAGCTATCAGGGATTATTTGCACCTAAAAATCATGTGCCAGTACAAAAAACACAGTCTTCAACTCGCTGGAGTGAAATCCAAGAGTTGATTGAAAAAGAGGAGCAAGGCAATGACAGCTATGGTTTCTAACGAACAACAATCAGTTCAGCCTGTGAACTCTGCTCAACTAGTAGGGATTTTTAAGGCAATTGCACCACGATCTTTTGAGAAAACTTTTGATGGCATGCCTACCGATGCAATCAATCATGCAATGAAAATCTGTATTGATGGGTTAAATCGAGATCAGATCAATGTGGGTTTGGCACAGGTGCGTGACAATGGTTTTTGCCCTGATCTGGCAATGTTCCGCAAATGGTGTCTTGGTATCAAGGGATTTGGTACTGAACAACAACGGGCAGTTGATTCATTTAAGAAAAAGCATGCAGCACTGGCAAACATTATCAAATGGCGATCAGACAAAGATACAAAGATCACCAATGCTGAAAAAGAGGCATATGACCGTTGTTATGAGAGTTTCGTAAATCTTGATTATGCCTCCAACTTTGAGCGTGCTTCTTACAATGTCTATGAGGCATTCAAGGAAAACTATGTTGATGTTGTTAATGAGTTTGCGGAGCAGGGAGTTGTCCAAGGCGAATGGATTAGACCTGTGGCGATTGCCTGCCAAAACTTTAAGCGTGAGGAATGGAATGATAGTCAGTCTGAGAAATCTGAGACTGAAAAGGTTCAGGCGCAAGAATATATCAACAAGTTGAAAGAGCTTCTTAAGCGTCCTCCACATGTTGATGAAGTGGGAGGTGCGGTGTGAGAATTTTTAACGGATTCGCTGGCCTAGGTGGTAATAGCCTGCATTGGAATAACTGTGAAGTCATTGCAGTTGAAGAGAATAAAGAGATTGCGGATGTATATCAAAAGCTGCATCCAGATCACTTGGTTATTGTTGGAGATGCATACCAATACTTTAAAGAAAATCATGAGAGTTTTGACTTTGCTTGGTTCTCTCCGCCATGCCAGAAACATAGTCGCATGATGAAAGCGACTCGCCATAAAGTAGCTGATTATCCTGATTTTCGTTTGTACGAATTAATCACATTTTTACAGCATTTCTTTCGTGGTGATTGGGTTGTTGAGAACGTTGTTCCGTATTACGAGCCCCTAATTCAGCCGACTAAGAGAATAGGCCGTCATTTGTTTTGGTCAAACTTTGAAATCAATGCAGAAGAAGTGAAACAACCAAAAGGCTTTATCACTAAATCCAACCTGCAAGGCAAGCAAGAAATGATGGATTGGCTTGGTATGCAGTTTGATGAAGTTATTTATTACAAGGGAAATCATTGTCCAGTCCAAGTTTTAAGAAATTGTGTTCATCCAAATTTAGGAAAGCAAATCTTAGATAGTTGGCAAGGAAAGAAAGCAGAGCAGCAAGACTTATTCGGAGAGGCGGTATGAACGAATCAATGAATCTGAAAATAAAGAGGGAAGCTGTCGGGCATAGTATTGATATTTTGCTTTATGCAGTGAGAGCAACTAGTCCATTTAAAATATCTGAGTTGAGAAAAGATGTGGTTGAGTCAACGAAGACTAAGACTTACAGCATAATCTTGATTTTAATAAGTTTTGGTTATATCGAAAAGGTTTCGTGCTGCACGTACCAAGCAACTGATTTTGCTAAGGAAATGTTTGGTGTGGGCGTTACTAAGAATGACGGGGAGTAAGGGCGATGAAATTTGGGAAACAAGTGCAAATTACAGAACTTCTTAAGCAAAAAATTATCACCGAGACTACATATCAGAATGAACGAATTGTGAAAGAAGAGGGTTATTTATCAGAATTGGCTTGTAATCACAAGTGTTCGTGTAGAGATGTGCTGACTTTGGGTGATGTGTTTGAGCGAGAGTGGATCAAGACTACTTCATCTGTAAATGATGAAATGCAATTTCTTAATGGTCTCGGAACTTATGACAACTTTTGCTACAACACAGTAATCATCACTTCACAGAAGATTAAAAACAGACTTGGTCAAATGAAAGTGATTCATGAATTGGATATTTCTGCTGGGCCACATGGTGAGCACGGGAAGTTGATTAAATTCCCTGAGGCTACGCACATTTTAGAAGTTAAGAAAAAGGCGGCGGAAGTCATTATCAATGCTTATAAACATGGCGATTGGTACTTTCACTTACGAGATGCTAGCAATGGAGAGGGGTGCAGCAAATGTGCTGTAACCGAAAAGATTTTGGAGCAAAGCCAATGAACGCAATGCATAACTTTAAAATTGGTCAGTGTGTCTATGTTCCAGTAGCTAAAGCTTACTACTACATCAATGGCATCAAACAAGACTGCTATACGGAAATGTTTGGCAGTGAAGCTTGCTCTTTATATTTGAACAAGAATCCGAACACAGCAACAAGGTCAAAAGGCACTATAAAACTATCTTCTAGAAGTGTGGAGATCGTATGAACGCAATCCAATTTATTCAGAAGAACGGCATTGAGAAAGCAAGGGAAGTTGTTGAGGGTGCGCCTGAGCATTCACTTTGCTACGACTTAGAACAGCAAAAGCATGTGGCTTATGAAGATACATCAATTGCAATGTGTTTCCTAAAGAACCGTTTTATTGATCTTTCAGAACTCAAGCGCCTCGTTGAGAGCGTTGATTTAATCAAAGGTGTGCAAGGAATTGAAGAAGCTAGAAGCATATTGCAGAACATTGTCGATAACCACGCAAGCAATAAGTACGCAATGAACTTTGAGAAGCCAGCTTTAGAACAAGCCATCGCAGACTGGGAGTGTATTTATGAAGCTAACTAAAGCTCAGCGAGCAGAACTTAAAATGAAGTTTGGTGGAAAGTGCTCATATTGCGGTGAAGAGCTTGGGGAGCGTTGGCATGCTGATCATTTTAAGCCTGTTGTTCGTGACTTTAAATTTGTTAAGTGCCCAAAAACTGGCTATTTAAAAACACAATCGACAGGTGAGTTGCATAAGCCAGAAAACGATCACATCGACAATATGATGCCAAGTTGTATTCGCTGCAATTTAAATAAATCATCAATGTCGCTTGAAAACTGGCGCAGAGTGCTAAGCGACTACATTAATGGCCTGAACAATCATGGCAAATATGCAATGTATCAGCATGCTAAGCGTTTTGGACTAATTGTTGAGACACAAAAACCGATAGTTTTTCATTTTGAGACATATAAGGCGGGTGAGCATGTTTAAGGTCGGGGATAAGGTTTTAACAATAGACCCGTGGTTTGGTAACGCCTTGCTGATAATTGATGATTTTAGAGAATGCGAGGGAACATATTATGCGATTTTCTCAGATGGCGGGTTCTTTCGAGTCAATGCTTTGAGGACAGCCACTAGAAATGAAATTACAGCAGGTTATCGCGCTGGATCAAAAGAATTTGATTTGTACTGGTATGGGCAAAGTGAAGCTGATGCTATCAAAGAGTATGAGGGATACCAGGAGGATTTGATCCAAGGTGGTGAATCTCAATGACATCAATGAGCGTCGAACAATACCGCCGTGAAATTCTTAAACAAGGTGACAAGCCTAAGGCTGTTAAACGCAACAAGTTTAACGCCCAGAAAGTTGAATGTGATGGCATGACTTTCGATAGCAAGAAAGAACACAGGCGGTATATCGAGCTGAAAGCAATGCAGCAGAGGGGTGAAATTTTTGGCTTAGAACATCACACCAAATTTGAACTTGCACCAAAAACACAGCTTAAGGGAGAGAAAAGGGCAAAGCCAGCCTTGCGTTATTTCGCAGATTTTACTTACTACATCATCACTGGTGAGTATGTCGTGGAAGATGTGAAGTCAGCAGCAACAAGAAAGAAAGACAGTTACAGGAACAAAAAACATTTGATGAAAACGGTTCTAAATATTGATGTGAGAGAGGTGTAGGCGATGAGACAGAAAAATAATGATTGGTTATGGATTATTGGATTTATTGTTTTGGCGGTTCTGGCTATAGCAGTCAATACATGGAATACGAAACAAATTTGTAAAACGTCAGAAGTTTATTGGGTAAAAGGCACCCAATACAGCTGCAAGTGGTTTAAAGGAGCGCAATAAATGTTAGTTGAAAAGTTTGATTTTATAGAGTTGTTGCGCTTGGCCATTGCGAATGGAAACGGTAAAGGTGCTGTTACCAAGGAAGTGATCTTGGGCGAAATTGCACTTTTATCTACCAATGCTCGGATGTGGGCTGAAATACTATTGGAGAAAGTTGATTTCGAGCGTATAGCTAAAATTACTGAAACAAAGAAAATTTATGAGACAAATATCATTAATGGCAGAGAAGTCAAAAAACGTATTGATGAGATACCTGGCAAGGTTGAAATCATAAAAGGTAAACCTGCATCTGCTGACTTTTTCCGCGTGCGAAATAAATTGGCTGTGAAACTTCATAATGAGATGGTGAAAAATAAATTTAAGCCTGCAAATTTTAATGGTGACTTGGTTAGAACAGCAAAGGGTATGGCTGAAATTGTTTTACGTGGACATCTATTTGTAAAAGCCATGTGTGGTGGATGTCAGGGAATTGGGAAATATGAGTTGTTTTATAACGGACAGCCTGATGGGTCAAAGTTCTGTGATAAATGTGGTGGATCAGGAAAGCGCCCTTACACATTGAACGAAAAAATTGATATTGCAGGCCTTACATTGACTAAAACCAATTACCTTAAAAGCTATCAAAAATATGAAAATTTTGGAGAATCAATTGTTGCACAATGGGAAAATGAAATAAGAAGCCGTATATCAAGGTCATTTCGTATTGATTTACCAATAACTGAAGATGCACATGCTTGACTCTTGGGGATACACTTTGATATAAGTATTTCTAAAATGGGCGTTTTATTCGTTGGTCGCCCTGAAATTAAATTAAAGCTCGCATTCGCGGGCTTTTTTGTTGCCAATACTATTGGAGATAATCATGGGTAATCGCTGGCATGCTGAACAAAACAATAATATGCGTCCTGATGTTATTCCTATGCCATGCCCTTGGTGTGGATTAGATGCGGTTGTGGTTGATACTGCACTGGTTGTGGGTGAGCACATTAATACATGGTCAGCTAAAGCAAGTTGTCATGAATGTGGGGCGACAGCACCAGATGATTTCATTACATCATTCCCTGATCATTCATTATTTGAGAAATATAAGTGTGTTGACTGGGAAGATGAGCGCGAAGTAGTTAATTTTGCTGTGCAGATTTGGAATATACGGAAATAAGATTTAACCCCCGCTCGCAATAACGTGTTGCGAGTCAACTTGCCGAACGGATTACGGCAGCATGAACCCCGCTAGATACTAGATATTGGCGGGGCTTTTTATTTTCTTGTTTGGAGGTACCATGCTTCACAATATTGATAATGAAATACGGGAAACCGAACAAGAAATAGCACATTTGGGCAGTTGTACAACCAAGGGCCTAACTGCTGAAGATATCGCTCAACAAGATGAGCGATTTTTTTTGGCCATTGAAAAATTGAAATGGCTGAAAGGTCGCCGTGACGTGAGGGTATTTGAATGGAAACCGAGAAATATTACCAACTCACGAAGAAAAGGTCATTAAAGCCAAAGCCAAAAACAAGACCATTACCTAAAGCCAAGGAATCTTACATAGATGCATTTGAGGATATGGAACGTGCATTAAAGATTTTTGAAATCAAGTATGAAAAGCTGTTCCAGTTCAAATCAACAAAACATTGGCGTTATGACTTTCACCTTATTGAGCACAGAATTTTAGTAGAAATCTCAGGTGGCCCGTGGTCAGGCGGCAGAAAGGGTAGTTTAAAAAACAAAGCTTGGAGCGTCGATAAGTACGATCATGCTGAGCAGATGGGTTATAGCGTTGTAAGAATTGAATCAGCAAATCGTTACAAGATTGATGAATCAGGTCCAGTGCAGATTGATGCAAGCCATGCAGACCAGTGGCTTAGAAGTTTAAAAGGGCAAAAACTCCATGAGCCAAATAAGACCATTCCCGCCGACTGATCTATTAGATAAGGCTGAGGAAGCGGAAGCAATTCTTTTAGCACCAGCACCTGATTTAAAAGAATGGGTGATTACTAATTATCTTACTGTAGATGCTGAACTCTACAATCCAGATCATGACCACATTGCTGAGCTTCTACACGATAATGAGGAATTTCTAGCGTTTGCTTGGGCGTCACAGGCTTGTACAGTCAAAAAGCAAATGGTGCTAGGTCAGTGTGAGAAAGTGATGTTTAACGTTGGTGGATGGCGTAAAGCAAGACAAGAGCAACAAATGCGAGACTGGTTC
This sequence comes from Acinetobacter sp. GD03645, assembly GCF_029845285.1. Lineage (NCBI taxonomy): Bacteria > Pseudomonadati > Pseudomonadota > Gammaproteobacteria > Moraxellales > Moraxellaceae > Acinetobacter > Acinetobacter sp. GD03645. Next base: position 57,154 of record NZ_JAOCLL010000018.1, read on the forward strand.
GGCTTTGTACCGATTTATCTAATCACAATCGATGCAAGCTTTTGCGAACAAACGTCTGATCGTGAATTTTGCGCTTTGATCGAGCATGAGCTTTATCACATCGGTGTTGAACGTGATGGTGAGGGCGAGATCGTCTATAGCGACAATACTGGACTACCAAAGCACCATTTAGCTGGTCACGATGTAGAGGAATTTATAGGTGTGGTCAAACGCCACGGCGCAAGCGAGAATGTGAAGCGATTAGTCGAAGTAGCGAAGCAAGCGCCGTTTGTATCTGATCTGAGCATCACTCGATGTTGTGGAACTTGCGTTATAAGTTGAGCCTTTTGGCTCATTTTTTTTGCCATGTTTCCTTGACGTACCTTGACGGATAGAGAGAAATGGCAACTTTAAATAAAAAGCAAAAACTCTTTATTGTTCGGTCACTTGCTGTATTTAATACACCTCAAGAAACAGTAGTGCTCGTCAAGGAAGAATTTAACACAGATGTAACAAGGCAGCAGGTTGAATCCTATGATCCGACTAAAAGGGCAGGTAAGGACCTGAGCGCCGATTTTAGGGCAGAGTTTGAGGCGACACGTAAAGAGTTTTTGGATAAACCCGAAAATATTCCAACAGCGAATAAATCAGTTCGGCTAAAAATTCTTAATGATCTTGTCTATAAGAACAGTAGAAGTCATAAGGTTGTCAGTAGCTTACTTGAGCAAATTGCAAAGGAAATGGGTGGGCTTTACACAAACACCAGTAAAACCCAATTAACAGGCGCAGACGGTCAACCACTTAATCCTGAGCAAGTTACCCATGTAGTGGCAACGCCTGAACAAATAAGGCAGGCACTGGATGAACTCGAAAGTAAGTACTAAATTGCTTGAGATGCAGTTGGAGCGGGAACGCTGTGAGAAAGAACATTTATTCTTTACACGGCGTTTTTTCTTACCGCGAATGGGATTCAAGTTTTCTGTCAATTGGCACCATGAATATATTGCGGACAAGATTGACGAGGTAATTGCAGGCAAGGTTAAGAATCTTGTCATTAACGTCCCACCTGGGTCGGGTAAGACAGAGTTGCTCACTAACCTGATTTCCCGTGGCATTGCCCGTAACGCACGTTCACGGTTCCTATATCTGTCATATTCCCAGTCGCTGGTTGAGGATGTGTCTGCAACAGCGCGGAATATTGTTAAGTCTCAGGATTTCCAAGGGCTTTGGCCTGTAAAGATTTCTACCAGTACAGATGCAAAGTCAAGCTGGAAAACCACTGTCGATGGATATGACGCTGGGCATATTTACTCAGCCAGTATGGGTGGGCAGGTTACAGGCCGCCGTGCAGGCACATTGGCAAATGATGGTTTTACTGGCGCAATCATTCTCGATGACCCGTTAAAGCCTGAGGATGCATTCAGCAAGGCGGCACGCAAGAAAGCAAACCGTAAAATTCTAAACACGGTCAACTCACGTAAGGCCAAGTCGGATACACCGATCATCCTGATCATGCAGCGCCTGCATGTGGAGGACCCAACCAACTTTGTCATGACAGGCAATGTTCCTGGTGAATGGGAGCAGATCTGCATTCCCGCCTTGATTGATGATGACTATATCAGTCAACTGCCTGAAAAGATTCAACAGAAAATCCCGCGTGATGTGGAGCGTGACGAACTTGGCCGCCAGAGCTACTGGCCGCTTAAAGAATCACTTGAATCTTTATTGCAACTGGAAAAAGGTGGTGAGGATAAAGACGGTGCAATCGTTTCTCGTTACACATTTGCCAGCCAGTACATGCAGAACCCTAAAAAGCTTGGTGGTGACTTAGTTAAGTCTGAGTGGTTTGGGCGGTATGTCGATCTGCCTGTTCTTAAATGGCGTGCAATATTTGCCGATACGGCGCAAAAAACCAAAGAACATAATGATTTCTCGGTTTTCTTGTGTGCTGGACTTGGCTATGACAACAAGCTTTATATTATCGATGTTCATCGTGGTAAATGGGAATCGCCAGAACTTATCAAGGAGGCGAAGAAGTTCATCAATAAGCATAAAGAGGGAAATCCAAAGATTGGAAATCTTCGCTATATGGCAGTTGAGGACAAAGCAAGTGGGACAACATTGATTCAAACCATTTCAAGAGAAACAACAATACCAATTCAGGCGATTCAAAGGGGCACAGATAAGCTTGTTCGGACGATGGATGTTGTTTTTTATGTGGAGGATGGCCTGGTCATGTTACCAGCAAAAGCGCCGTGGTTATTAAGTTACATTGAGGAAATAGAGGCTTTAACAGCGGATATGACTCACGACCATGATGACCAATGGGACCCAACAATTGATGCAATTGACAACATGGTTGTCAACCCGTACGACCTATTGGATTAGGAGAATAACTTGAGCGAGCACAATCAAGCACCAGTGCCAGTCAATGTGATTGATGGTGCTTATGTCAATTTTGTCAGTAATATTAACACAGACCGTGACAAGGCATCACACGGTCATTTTGCCAAGGAAACCACTCTTACCGATTATGATTATGAGGCGGTGTACCAGGACTGGCTGGCAAAGAAAATTATCAATCGTCCAGTATTGGATATGTTGCGTGCAGGCTGGTACTTCACAGGCTTAGATGATGGCCAGATTCTCAAAATAAATGATGAGATAAAGCGCCTGCATTTGTTGGAGCGCCTTTCCAAGCTGCTTATATGGTCCCGAGTTTATGGCCGTGCATATCTTGTATTTGGTGTTGCTGATGGTTTGCCACTGGATCAGCCATTTGAGGCGGATAAATTACAGGTAGGCGGATTGCAGTTCATCACAGTTTTGAAGAAAGCCAAGGTTCAGCCATTAACACAGGAATATATCCCGCTTGAGCAAAGCGCTGGTGAACCTGAACAGCCGATGTATTACAACATCCTCAATGGCAATGGTACACAGACCAAGGTACACCATTCCAGGATGATCTGTATAAAACAGGGGGATGAGGGCGAGTCTGTTTTACTGTCCATCTATTACACCCTTAGAAATTATATTTCTACCAATACAGGTGCGGCCAGTTTGGTGCATGAAGCCAAGGTCGATGTAATTCGTGTACCCGGGTTGATGGATAAGATTATCAACCGTACAAAGGACATGATGGAGCGTTTTGGCGCGGCAGCATTACTGAAATCCATCAACGGAATGCTGGTGATTGACAAGGATGAGGAATATCAATCCAAGGCATATACATTCGGTGGCTTGCCTGAGCTTATGCGTGAATTTGCACAGCAAACTGCTGGGGCGGCAGACATGCCTTTCACCATTTTGTTTGGCCAGACAACCTCAGGCTTAAATAATAGTGGTGAGTTTGACCTCAGGAACTACTATGACAGGATCGCCACTGACCAGAACTGGATATTGCGACCCATACTTGAACGGATATTTCCCGTCATCTTTAAAAGCCTGCTTGGAGTGATACCAGCAGGCTTTAATTTTGTGTTCTATCCGTTATGGCAACTGGATATTAAGACTCGTTCGGAAGTTGAGAAAAACAATACTGAACGGGATGTTAAGTATCTGGAAAAGGGAATCATCACAGAGGCCATGATTGCGAAGCAATTACAGCAGGATGGCACCTATGACTTTATAGATGATGAACACATACAGGCGCTTGATGATATAGCGGGGCAGATAGATGACGATACTCAAGAGCCTTAGCCCCATATTACAGCAGGCACATAAGGCAAAAACAGGACGAAAGGCCAAGCCAAAACCAATATTTGTATCGAGAAAAACCGAGATCGAGTATTACAAATCATTGTTGGCCATTAGCCATTTGTGCCAGAAAAATGTAATTGATGAGATTGAGCCAATGTTGCGGTACAACATGGGAGATTCAGTCGAGGTCCATATTGCTGATGGTGTATTTTCCAGTGTTAAAAATGCATTGGAAAATATCAAAAGCAAGGTTGTCAGTAGTATTGAGTTGCTGGTCACTCAGATTGCGACGCAAATTGTCCTTAAACAAAAGCAGGCTAGTGATAAGCAGATTGGGGAGATACTACACAAGGCAACAGGTCTGGATTTTTCAGGCTTGATGAGTGATGAGGACCTGCAAAGCGCCGTTGAGGATGCCATTGCAGCGAATGTAAGTTTAATTCGCTCAATACCAGGCAGATATTTTGAGTCAATTGAAAGCACGATATTAACGGCGCTGCAAACTGGGCAGAGGGCAGACTTTATCAAGCAAGAGATTCTTAAAATTGGGAAATCCACCGATAAACGCGCATTACTGATTGCTGTAGACCAGCTTGGCAAGATCAATGGCCGTCTTACCCAGATCAGGCAGCAAAAGCTAGGCATCACACATTACACATGGTCCACCAGCCATGATGAACGTGTGCGGCATTCCCATCGTTTGCGGGATGGGCTTTTATTCGCATGGAATGATCCACCAGATGACGGTCATCCTGGTATTCCCATTCGGTGCCGTTGTGTTGCCATTCCTTACACCAAGCACTTATTTGACAGAAATGCACCTACACCTGAACAGGTTATGGCTGAGCAGAAAGGGCGAAAGTCTCTAATTGATCAGCAGAATGAAGATTTACTGGGTTGGATGAATAAAAATCAGATCAGTAAAATTGCGAATGATCTATCAAATGATCAGAAAATTCAGCAATTGGCTGATCAGTATGGCTTAACACTGCCTGAGCAGGTAGCACTAAGGCATTATACTGGTGATGGCTACCGAAATTTAAACCAGATGCTGAATGGCTTAATCAAGCAAGGTGATCCGCTTTATCCTGAATTGGTTTCCGCTTCAGGGGTATTGAGTAGTGCTTTAGATCGCCTGCCTAATCATGTCGGGCAAGTCGTTCGCCGTACCGAGTTGCCTAATGAGCTTTTAGCCAAGCATGAAATTGGAGATATGGTTGAATATAATGCGTTCACCAGCACAACATATGGTAAAGATGATGTGTTTAATTTTTACCCGCATCGAATTGTGATAAACTCCAAGACAGGTAAAAATGTCAACTTCATTAGTGAATATAAAGATGAAGAATTTGAGGTTGTATTTAATCGCCCTAGGAAATTCCGTGTGCTGAATCGAACTGAAATTGATGGTGTGATTCATATTGAATTGGAGGAACTGTGATGTCCATTCTTGATCTACCACTTGAACGTCAAAAAGAAATCGCCAAACAAGATGGTTTCAGCGATGTGGAATCATGGCGCGCGCATGTGGAAAAACTACTTGATGCCAGTAAAAAGCATGTCGACTCATTGAAGCAAGTGGACTACAACAATTTAACACCAGAACAGCAAGCATCTTATCGCCGTTTTGGCAACAAGGTTGCATCAGGTAATCCGCCCCAGTAGCAAACCCAAACAGATTAAGAACCCAATCAAAACCGATTGGGTTTTTTATTGCCTCTAGGAAAGACAGTATGAGCAATTGTCAGTGCCGAAACTGCACATACACCAATAAACATGGCGGTTATATGCCTTGCCTCAACTGGAAAACAAACAGTGTCTTTAACTGTAGGTGCAGCAAGTTGCTTTCCAGTCCATCCAAATCCCCACCAAAAAGACCATAGGACGTGAGATGAAACGTTATTTACTACATCACAAGATTGGTGACTTTGCACCTGCTCAATCAACAAGAACCCTCACACCAGAGGGTTTTTTATTGTGCAAGGATGCCCGACTCGGCAAGGCACCACAAGTACGCCAATACTACGCAGCCGAATTTAATGGCATTGAGGGTTACACACCCGATCAAGTCATCAATGTCTATAGTTCGCCAGATGAGCTATTTCGACCCGAAACAATTCAGAGTTATCAGGGCGTAGATGTTACAGACAATCATCCGCCAGGCAATACAGTCAATGCTGCGACATGGCGGACACATTGCATTGGCACAGTGTCAAATATTCGTCGTGATGGTGACTATTTAATTGGCGATCTGCTTATCAAAGACAGTGAGGTTATCAACCAGATCCAGAGTCAGGAGCGATTGGAGCTATCACTTGGCTATGGTGCTGAACTTCATTTCATTAATGGCACTGCACCAGACGGCACGCCGTACCAAGCTGAGTTTAAAAACTTTTACGGCGATCATGTTGCCCTTGTCAAATATGGCCGATGCGGTGGTGATTGCCGCATTGCCGATCACAACCCAAACCCTAATAACCCAAAACCATTGGAGAAAACAATGAAAATCCTTGCAAACGGTATCCCTTTTGATGTGGCAGACAATGAACCATTGGGGGTTGCGATCAAGAAAGATCAAGACCTACTGGCAAGCCTGCAAAATACAGTGAATACCAAAATCAAGATTGGCGATCAGGAATTTTCAATTTCTGAGGTTGCAGCCATCCAGGTTGTGATTGACAAGATCGTGGCAGATGCCAAGGCCAATGCTGACAAGGTGGTGGGGCTGGAAGCCAATCAGGTCACGCCAGAGAAACTTGAAGCATTAGCAAATGAACGCGCTGCTGTCATTACCGATGCCAAAAAGTTAAATACCAATGTCAAAACCGAGGGGTGTTCCTGTGAGCAGATTAAGCGTGATGCTATTTCAGCCAAGGCTGGTGATGCAGTTGTTGGTGCAATCTTGGGAACAGTTGCAATTGGCGATGCAAAACCTGAGCAGGTTGACATGGTGTTCCGTGCCCTTGTTGCAACCAGTAGCACCCAAAACAATCCAAACCCACTCAATGACATCCATGCTGGTGATATCAAAAATCCCGCACCAGCAGGCGGGAATGGTACGACACCTGCGCAAGTGGGCTATGACAAAACTACAGCCTGGAAAAAAGAAATTTAAGGAGTTTCAAAATGCAACTTAATGCAAAAGTGGCGATTGTCGGGCAACGCCTTAAAAGCACACCCGAAGATGTGCGCTCTATGCCTATGGCGGGGGCAGGCACTTTAAATGATGGTCAGGTGGCCTGTGACGCTGGGGATGGTGTTCGCTGTTCCGCCGTAGGTGGTGGGTTACGTCCCATCGGTATCGTGGTGCATCAGCATATTGGCAAGAATGGGACGGATGCCAATGGCAAGGAGGCCTATCAACAATATGACGTTCCACCTGTCATGCGCGTTGGCCGTATCTGGGTAAAACCAGCTGTTCCAATTACAGCCACAGGTGGCAAGGTCTATGTGCGTACCGCAAACGGCACAACCAACAACCCAATTGGCTCTTATCAAACCAGTGCAACAGATGGCACTGAATTGGTCGGGGCAACATGGGACTGCATTTCTAGTGCCGATGGTATGGCGATTATTCAACTACGTGGGGCTTAATACATGAATCCATTAGATCAACTGATTAACCGAAAGCTCGCCTTGTTTGGTGGTGTTGCACCATTGCTACAGGCATATGTAGGGGATGCTTTCAACCTTAAAAACTTGGTGTCGTTATTGGTAAAACTCGAAACCGATAATGAAATGACACCACAAATGGCGGAGGCAACCGAATACGCTTCCTATATTCCAGTTAAGGTCAACTTCCCCGCCGTGGTCGGGACAAAACACACTTTGCAACGCAAGAATGGTGTGGGTGAGGGGCAGGATTATAGTGGTACAGGCATGGACTTCCCACTTGCGGAAGTCTTATATGACAGTGTTGATCTTGGTGTTCGCCCAGGTGTTATTGGCTATCAGTATTCAATGCTGGAATTGGCTACGGCATCTCAGACAGGCATCACATTGGAAGCGGATAAGATTCAGGCTGCACGTCTGGCATATGAAAAGCATATGTCACGTATCGCATGGCTGGGTGAGCCGAATGCTGGATTAAAGGGGTTCTGGAACCAAACTGGTGTGAATGTACAAACGGCATTAAAGGACTGGGAGTCTGCAACGCCTGACGAGATTCTTGCAGACTTTAATGACATTCTGTCAGATGCGATTGATGCCAGTGAGTTCAATCCATCAGTTAGGCCAGACACGGTGATCCTACCAGTAAGTTTGATGCGTATCCTTACCCAACGCCGTATAGCTGATAATTTAGAAACCACTTTGTTTGAATGGATTTCTAAAAACAATCTACTGGCACTTGAGGGCAAGCCACCAACCATCCGCTCATCTAGTCGTAGTGAAAATATTGGGGTGGGTGGAACACGCCGTATTGCTGTCTATCGCCGTGATCCAGCGTGTATCGAGATGCGTATTCCACAAGAGGTTCAATTCTTGGCACCACAGCAACAAGGCTTGGATTTGTTTACACCTGGGCATTACCTCTATCAGGGTGTATGGCTAAAACGTGTGGACAGTCTACGTTACCTAGACGTACCTAAACCTTAATCAATTCAATTTAACGATCAATGACTAAATAGCCGCAATTCAGCGGCTTTAGTCATTTTTGGAGTATAGAAAATGCCGAAATATTTATATCAGGGTGAAATGGGTCGTATCTCAGCACGTACATCTGCTGGACCAGTGGTTTTGCCAAAGGGTGAGGAAGTCGAAGTGACCGATAAGCAGCATGAGGCTTTAGTGGGTCATGCCGTATTTAAGGCCCTTGAGGATAGTAGTGATCTTGTTATCACAGGGGTTAAGAAAGCCAAGGCAAGCGGTAAGGGTGCAGGTAAAGGCGAAACGGATGCTGATGCCTCTGATCAGAATACTACGGGTGGCGATACCGCATCTGACCAGAACACATCAGGTGATGCTGACAAGTAAAGGGGCTGCTGCATGAAATTAAAATCTAAAATCTTGCAAACGGGTAACTGGTTTTTTGACAAGCTGGCCCAGCAAGCCACCAGATTTACAGGTCATGCAGAGGTTGGTGTCTTTGGTGGAAAACCTCACATCACGGATTTAAAGGGCGGTGGCAAACGTTCAATTGTTATGGCTGATCTGGCCGCTATACATGAGTATGGCGCACCTAGTCGAAATATTCCTGAACGTTCGTTCTTTCGTGCAAGTTTGCAACTTAACCGAAGCAAGTATGGCCAGTATTTATTTGGTCAGGTTAAGCCAATGTTGCTGGGCAAAACTTCAATGGCAGCAACGTGGCAGTTTTTAGGGCAGGAGGCGCAGGCGGATGTGCAGACGTACATGGTCAATGGCAAGTTTGTGCCACTTAAACCGCGAACCATTAAGCGCAAGGGTAGTAGCAAGCCTTTGATTGATACGGGGCAGCTACGACAGTCAGTTAGTTATAGGGTGGTGAAATAATGGCTTATTTAACACGCGATGAGTTGATAGATGCCTATGGGCAAATAGAAATTGAAAAGTTGGAAAAAACCATTTCAGGAGTAACGGGAGGGCATCCCTCCACATCAGAAAAGGCAATTTCCAAAGCAGAGGATTATGTGATCAGCTTTATTGCAAAGCAGTATCCATTACCTTTGCCCGCTACCACTGAACCCATTAAAAATGCCATCTGTGTTGTGGCACGTTATTACCTGTATAAGGACAGGCCAATTGAAAAGGTTACTCAGGATTATGAGGACATCAAAAGTTGGCTTAAACAGGTTTCGATAGGCAACGCCGTTTTAATTTTTCCTGATCCTGATGATCAGCCTAAAAATTTAATTGGCTCTGGCATTTTTGTGGTGTGACTATGACAGTAATTGAAGATTATTTCGCAGTAGAGCCAATACTTGTACAGCATATTCAAGCGGCAATGTCAGATGATCTTAACGATGTGAATACACCGTTTACGATTGAAGATATGTTGCAGGCTGCCAACAATACACCCTCTATCAGTGTCATCTATTTTGATGATCGAGTGGGTGAGTCCGTAGGTAATGGCAAGCTCACAACAATTTATCAGCAGTGGCTGATTGTGCTTTGTCTGCGAGACGCTGAGGCACAGTTGCAGAACACGAACTCCATTCGCAGGACCGCTGATCCATTCATCCGCAAACTGTTGGGCACACTTCAGGGCTTTGACCCGCAGGTAAAAGGGTATAGGCCATTTAGGCGTACCAATTGCCCTGTCCGACTTGGTGGGCAGTCAAGTTTCGCTTATTTCCCATTCTTATTTGAAACACAGATTTTTACTTAAAGGAGCAGATTCATGTCATATGAATTTTTGTCACTGCAAGGTGCATCCCATCTTGCACGAAACTTACCTGGTAGCGCCAAAATATTGCGGGAACTGGGGAACCAAACCAGTGTAAAACTAGGCATCACTTCAGATACCTTTGCACGGTATGAAACAAAGTCGGGTAAGCGTCAGAAAATTGGGGAATGGACCAAGACTCGTGACGTTACACTTGAAATCACGCTGGATGAGCAGAAAAAGGAAGATGTTGCCTTAGCCTTTCAGGCAAACATAGTTGAAACAGGCTCAATCACTGTTCAGGATCAGGGTCTGGGTTCAGGATTAAAGGTTGGTGATCAGATTAAGTTAGATGGTTTCAACATCACCGCATTAATGATCAGTGATTCCACATCGGGAACCCCAGTGCCATTGGTTGAGGGGACCCACTATTCATTTGATCCAGAATTCGGAAAACTGAAAATTTTAAGTTTGACTGGTTTGACTCAACCATTGGTGGCTGATTATACACAGGGCGATTCCAAGGCCACAGTCATCTTTTCCATGCCAGATGATGCGGAATACTACTTCCTGTTTGAGGGTATCAACTCCATCAATGACGCGAAAATTGCCGTTGAGTTGTGGCGGTTCAAGCCTAATGTTGATGCAGAAATGGACCTGATCAATGAAGAAACGGGCGAAATTACCATCAATGGTTCTGCTTTGGCTGATGTGACCAAACAGCAAGATACAAAACTGGGTGGTTTTGGCCGTATCGTCTATATCGACTAATTTACCAATACAGGCACAGGGGCGCATCAGCGTCTTTTTTGTGCCTGTATTTTAGGATTATTTCTATGAATGACTTTTTTTTAGCAAACAATGAATCATTGCCTTATACATTCATTGATCAGAATATTCATATATCGCAGATACAGGTTAAGAATCTAAACCAGTTTGCTTACTATGCTAAACCAATAAAGAAATTGGATAGTTATTCAGTGGAAATGATTCAGACAATAATTGATGAACATATTGTCAAGATCATGGGCCTTTGTTCGCTAGTCACTTCACTTGATCCTGATGTGTTCTCAAAGCATATTGGGAATCAGGATGCCACTGCCGAACTAATTTTAAAAATCATTCAGGTGAATGAGGCATATTTTAAGGAAGAAAAACCGAAAAAACGGCAAAGGGAAAATCAAAAAAAATATTCTTGGTTTGATTCATTTCAGCATCTTATTTCAGAGGGGCACAGGCCAGATGATATTTTAAATATGTCGTATGGTGCCTTTACTGAGTATTTAAAGGCGGCTCAACGCCGTGAGTCGCAACGATTGAAAACGATTGCTATAGCAACCCGTGCTGCCAGTGCCAAAAATAATGATTTTGATAAGTTTGTAAGTGGGTTGGATGGGTGAAACACCCCCATCATTAGATGAGGGTATTTGTTTAAATGCTGATTATGAGTGTCTGAAAAAATCAATCAAATCACATTGTCTCAACATATATGGATAGTCCTGTTGGATACGTTTACCCAGTTCTTTGCTGCGTTCAGAGCCTAAAGTTAGGCTTGCAGAGAAAGCACCATCGGCAAAATGATCATGGATTCGACTAGCCATAGTTGGGTTTAACATTCTGATTGAGTCGCCAAAGCATCTCCACCATGCACTCACCCAAAGCAGGTGAGAGGCGGCATTGTAGGCATGGGTTTCAAAGTTTGGGCTTTGTTTTAACTTTTCTGCATTGCTATACAGTGCAATCAAATGATGAACATACTCGACAGCCACAGGAATAACATCGTATGGAATATCCTTAATGTCATCTACGTTAAAACGCTGATGAATCATTTTCCATGCATCACTCACATTCAGATGCTTTGTTTTGGTCACAAGCAAGGCGTGTGCCTCATGCAGGGCGGTGCGTTCAGATTTGTGAGTCTTTGCTAAAATCTCCTTACGGACAAAATAGCAATCTTCAAGCTGCTCGAATACTTCCCATGCTTGGTCAGTGTCGAGCATCTTTGCGTGACGTGCAGCGCCGCGTTCTGTCCAGAGGATGAGGGAGCGAACCTTACTAAAATTTGCAACTGACTTTAAGTCAGTCACAAAACTTTTAAGTTCTTGACCAACGATTTTGAAAAAATGTTTACCCTCAATAAAGCGACCTTTATTGCGGGTATAGTTTTGTTGGATATTGTTTATATCGGTTCCATAGAAATCAGCCAACATTGCTGTTGTGATTACTGGAACAGATTTGAAGTTGATGATGGATACTTGCGTATCATTGATTTGTGCTAAACTAGCCATGTCGATTTTCCTTGATCGAAGATTGATACGAAGCCCTGATAACTTTAGACGGACATCAGGGCTTCACTTTTATATAGACTTTCGATCTATATTTAAACCGATAATAAACCGTTGTGGTGCATTTGGCAATATGCTAATCTTCAAATAACAACTTTGGAGATGAAGTAAAATGAGTGAAGATGCTCAAATGAAGCTTAGGCTTCCACCAGAACTTAAAGATCAAATTGAGGAAAGGGCAAGAGATAACAAAAGAACAATGAATGGAGAGATCGTCCATATCATTGAAAATGCCATCACCTCTGAGTCGGCTCAGTATTTTTCGTGGCAAAGGTTCTCAAGCATGTCGGAAGCTAATTGTGTGGATCAGCTCAATCAATATCTACGAGAGAATCCTGAAGCCAAAGTTCAGTCTGTAAGTATTGTTAATACTGGTAAAATATTTAGTCTGTATGTTTTTATAAGAGCAAAAAGACCCAAAAGGCTTTTGTGAATTCATTACTTAACAGCCAAAACACCTCATTTGAGGTGTTTTTTATTGCCACAGTTTTCGCCGTTTGTTACATTGTGTTGGATTAATAACAATCGGATAACATTATGAAGAAGTTTTTATTATTAGGGGTTGCTTCGCTTTTATTATCAGCGAATGTTTTTGCGCGTGATACAAACTCGATGCGTTCGTCATTCGAATTAGTGACAGTTGGTGATAGTGAAGAAAGTTTGCTTAAAAAAATGGGCAAATCAAAGCCACGGTTTTTTGTCTATGAAGATGGACGTTTTTCTTGTGCTGCTACGGAATATAAATACGACATTGATATGCAAGCATATACGGTGTGGGTATGTAGAGGCCAGATATTTAAAATTGATGTGAAGAATAAATAATATAATCAAAAGTATAAGGTTGGCTTGAGATTTAGAGGTGTTGGATGAGCCTAACAAAACAACAATTGATGGGATTAATTGGGGCTTTACTACTGTTTATTGGCGTATTCATGCCAGTTGCAAGCTTGCCAATTATGGGACCAGTAACAATGCTTGTGGGTGGCAATATTGATGGCTATCTGATACTTGGTTTGTCAATAGTTTCAATAATTGTTATTTTCATGCATCAGTTCAGGGCATTATTGCTAACTGGTGGAATATCACTTGCTATTTTGCTGTTTAAACTATACCAATTTATAAGCAAGTTCCGTGATGCAAAAAAAGAAGTGGTATCCTCTTTGGAGGGGAATCCGTTTGCCAGCATGGCGGGCACCTTAATTGATTCTGTGCAAATTCAATTTGGTTGGGCTGTATTGGTTGTTGCTAGTGTAATACTAATATTTTCTGTATTTTATCGTGATTCAGAGGGTGAAGAATATTTACCCTTGGCAGCTGAACCCAAATCAAATATGGATCAGCAATCTTTACCATCACATTCAATATTAAATCAACAACCGCAACTAAATAGCCATGTTGTTACACGAGATGCATTTAGTTATTATGCGGACAGTAGCAGTCTTAACAACGAAAATGATATTGAATATAAAAGCTGCCCACATTGTGCAGAAAATATAAAAATAACAGCTATAAAGTGCAAGCATTGTGGGGGCATGATTGATGAATAGGTTATATATTATTTTGGGCATTGTGGTTCTTATAATGATCGGGGTCGTTTGGAAATCTAATGGCGATAGAAAGGCCAGAGAAGAAGCTTTTGCGCAGCAAACTGAACAGCATAAGCAGGAAATGGCTCAACTTGAAGCAGAAAATCAAGCAAGATTGGCTCAGGAAGCTAAAGATAAAGTGCAAAAAGAGCAGTCCCGAATTGAGTATAATGCTCAAACTAACGTTGTAACCAAAGAGGGAATGTCCCCACAGAAACAAAATAAATACTCTAATGAGGAATGGCTTTCAATATGTAAGTCGGTATCTGGTACTGCTAAATCTATTATGAGTAGCAGACAAAAAGGCGCTTCTATGTCTGATATGATGAGTAATATAATGAGTGTTGATATTGCACCTGAATTAAAAGAAATCATTAAACCATTTGTAGTTGCTGCCTATGAAGAACCAAGATACAGCACCTCAGATTATCAGTTAAAAGCTGAAATAGATTTTGAAAATAAGGCATATTTAACATGTATTAAAGCTAGGGAATAAGACCTATTTATACTAAAACCTGATTGAATGGTTTTTAAACCTTAATCGATAGAGCCGTCCTAGTGACGGTTTTTTATTGCCTAAATTACCAAAGCCGACCTAATAAGTCGGCTTTTTTATGCCCAAAGGAAAAGAGAATGACAACAGATAGTTTAGATTTCTTGGTGGATTTACGCGCCAATACAACTGGATTTAATCAAGGTATTGAGGGTGCAAAATTTGCCGTTAATGCTCTCATCGGAGCTATGGCAGCGCTTGGTGTTGGCTTGGGTGCAAAAGAGCTTGCAGAGGCTGCTGATAGCTATGCAATGTTGTCAGCCAGAATCCAACAGGCTACCAAGGATGGTGGTAATTTTGAAAACGCGATTGCTGGTGTTCATCAAATAGCCCTGTCTACAAACTCAAGCCTTGATGCCACCGCAGGACTATTTACCAAGTTAAATACCGTTGCTAAAGATATGGGAAAATCCCAACAGTTTGCTTTGGATATGACAAGTACAGTCACCAAGGCTATTCAATTGGGCGGTGGGTCGGCTCAGGCAAGTGAGGCAGCGGTACAGCAATTCATTCAAGCGATGCAGGGTGGTGTATTGCGTGGCGAAGAATTCAATTCAATCATGGAGAATGGTTACGGCCTAGCTGAAGCATTGGCAAAAGGTCTGGGCGTAACGACAGGCGAACTTCGCAAAATGGCTGAGAATGGTGAACTCAGTGCAGAACGTGTACTTGCAGCATTAGCAAAACAAAAAGCAGGTGTGGATACACAATATGCTGAAATGCCAACCACCATCAGTAATGCTTTACAAAAAATTGCAACATCTTGGCAAATTGTAATTGGCCAGATGGATCAGGCTAATGGGGCATCAGCAACTGTTGCTAAATGGCTATCAACATTGGCAGACAATTTAGATGTTGTAGAAGTTCTCCTAAGTGATATTGGTTTAGGCTTTATTTGGTTTGGTGACCAACTTAAAAAGATTGACCCACAAACCATTGAATCACTTAAAGCAGCATTATTGTCTGCATACGACGCGGTTAAATCATTAGGTTTATTGCTTGCAGGTGCTTTTGAGCCTGGTGTGGATGTGATCAACACCATGCTAGGGCAAATATTTAATTTTTCTAGCGGTATTGATTCTGCTACTGATAAAACCAATGGATTTACTAAAGCATTACAGGCTGTCAATGTGGTCTTTGGGTTTTTAAGTGATGGCTTTAAGGCAATTAATATTGGTGTCAATTTAATTACTGGTGCTGCTTATGATGCTGCGGCAGCATTTAGCTACTGGAAATCTAAATTAACTTTTGGTGATACATCGGCTCAAGCTTTAAAAGATTTTGAGGTAATGAGTACAAAGGCACAGGAGTATTACAAAAAATCTGCTGATGGAGCAATGGAGTTTAAATCTGCTGGCGTTGAAGCAATCCGTCAAATTAGCTTAACTCAAGATGAAAAAAATGCCGAACGTGTTGTAAACAATGCAAAGACCTTGTCCGATCTAAAATCCCAAGAAACGCAGCATGTAGCCGATTATAAAGCTATTAGTGATGAGCGGATCAAACTACAACAACAGTTGGTTGATGCAAGAAAAATAGGTGATCAATCAGCTATAGATGCGGCAATTGCAGGACTTGCTGAGCTTGATAAGAAAGAAAAAACTTATCAGACTGAAAGCAAGAAAATCAGTGATGAAAAAATCAAGGCTGCACAAGATTGGGTAAATGCTCAAATTACAGCAATGGATGGAACTGTTAAAGCTGCTGATGCTGCCACACAAAAAACATTGCAAACCGCTATAGCGGCACAAGGCTTGGCGGTTGAGTTTGATAAAACTGGCAAAGCGATTGTTAAGGCTATAGCTGTTGATGCTGGTGAAGCAGTTGTTAGTTTAGATACAAGGCTAGGGCAAGGTCGCAAGGCAGCAGCAGCTTTAGGCGTTGATCTTGATGTGGCTTTAAATAAGGTCTCTGATGGATTTTTAGCTAAATCTAAGTCACTTGATGATTTCACCAAAAATCTTGAGTTGATGGGAGCTACTGGTGATCAGGCTGCAACTATTATTTATGACGCCTGGTCCAAATGGCTAGAAACCGCAAAATCACAGGCTGAGATTGATGCAGCCAAGGCAAAGCTTAAAGAGTTTGAAGAGCAGGGCGTTTTCTCAACGAAGCAGGTTGAAATGGGCATGTTGGCCATTAAACAGGTTACAGAGAAATTGCCAAATGATTTGGACGAAGTGGGCAAGGCTTTTGAGCGTCTGGGTATAAAAACCAAAGAGCAATTAAAGTTGGCCGCTGAATCCGCAATCGCTGACTTTAATACCATTCAAGCAAGCGGACAGGCAACAACCGAGGGTGTACGTCAGGCTTATGAGCGTGTCATGCAGGCTGCTGCCGCTTCTGGTGATGAGGCTGTCATTGCCAATGCAAAGGCTAAAGGCGCATCCGTTGGGCTTCAGGCGCAAATTGATGCGACTGGAAAGGCTTCGGTTCAGTCAACTCAGGAAATTGTAGATTCACTTTACAATGTTGGTGAGACTGCACGCGGATCGGCTGCTCAAGGCTTCCGTGAGCTTGGTAGGGTTGCGCGTGAGGAAGCCAAGTCCACAGCAGATAAATGGCTGGAGGCTATGGCTAAGGTTGATGCAGAAAGGAAAGCTAAAACTGCTGAAACAGCGAAAGGCCTTTCTGAATTACAGGGTGGCATAGATCAGATGTCAGAGGACTACTTCAATCGTTTGGTGGCTGCTGGCATGGATTCAAGCCGTGCACGCGATCTGGCTGACAAGGCCAAGCTTAGTCTTGCGCAGGAAACAACTGACGCTTTGCGAGGTGGTAATCAGCTTGGTGTGAACACAACTAAACAGCAGATGGAGAAAACACTGGCGTATTGGGAAAATAAAAACTCAAAATCTGGTGCTTCTATTTCTTTGGGTGGAAATGCCCCAGTGATTAGTGCTCCAAATATTGAACCGCCGCAAATCCAGCAGGTCAAGATGCCGAACATTGATTCTGGACCAGACAAAAACGTAAGGATTGAACTTGCCATTGGCAATTCAAAATCTGAACTTTATGGAACACAGTCCCAGGTTGATGCAACTGAAGAATTGTTCAGACAACTTGAAGAAGCTAAAAAGAGGTCCTAATGAGACTAATACGCAAAGCAACAACCGAAACCGTCCTAATAGAGGACGGTTTTTTATGGTCTGATGAATTTGACTGGAAACCTGTCGAACAGAATGTTGAACGTGCGATCGATGGCACCTTGATTGTTCAAGAGGGCAAGAAGAAATCGGGGCGACCAATCACACTATCGCCGAATGACGGACAGGGGTGGATCAAGCGCTCCATTCTTTCAACCATTCAGTATTGGTCCACATTGCAGGGTGAGCAGTTCACCCTTGTTTTTGAGTATCCACACGATAACCGCCAGTTCAATGTGATTTTTAACCATGCCGAGGGTGCGATTAATGCCAAGCCTGTAAAAGGCTTTCCTACTGTGTCAAATGAAGATGATTACGAAGTCACTTTGAAATTTTTAGAGGTGCTAGATGCCGATTGAAACCAACAATTTAGTCTTATACAAGTCTGAGCGACTGACTGACACGCCTGATGGTGGAGGTAAGTATTCAGGTCAGGTCGTGGTGGACGGGGAAAGTAACAACCTTTTCCCTGACGTGTCTGAGCTTGACCGAACCATGGGTCGTGTGTCACTGCGTAAAATCTTTGCCGCGGTGAACAGCAATGATACTGATGCACTAATGGGTGCGACAGTATTTATTTCCAAGAATCCTTATGACCCAAACGTTTCAGCACTGCTGTTCAGTACAGAAAACTTTACTGATGTGCGTACCAATGCCGCAAACCGCATAGAAAACTATCTGGCGAAAGGTGGGCAGATCGCTGGAACACCACTGGATACGCTCTGGCAGGGCATGAAACTGATTCAGGTGGCCATGTTTCTTTCTGATACAGAAAGCAGTGTGGGTGACACCATTATCCTGGTCTCAAATGAGGGTCAGGGTTCTGAGTATGAGCAGTATGTTCGGATCACCAAGGTTGAAACACGTATCGCATCAATGATGGTTAATGGAAACAGGGTTGAGTATAAAATTGGAACATACTCAATCAATGATCCGCTGGAACGTGATTTCATCGGGTTGTCAGCGGCCCAGTGGTACAGCGGTGCAAAGTCACCAACGATCATTCGCGATACCATTGTTGCAGATACGGGCAAGTATTATGCAAGCGTACAGATTGCCGAGGATGTTGCTGTAAGCAGTTTTACGATTCAGGCCGCTTCGATCTTTTCCCAACTGATTCCGTCATCGCAGACAGAAACCCCACTGATTGACCTAAATGCGCTCAGTGAGAATGTCACCCTGATTGCGGGCAACAGTGGAACCATCATTGCACCGTTCACCACGACAGTGAATACAAACCAGAGTCTCTACATTGGCTCAAGTGTGATGCCAGGTAGTGTTGCATTCACATTGTTCGGTCAGAGTATTGTAGATAGTGGTGGCACATTACGCACTGCAACTGGAACACAGGTCGGAACGATTGACTACCAGACAGGTCATATTGTGTGGACCAATGCCATAGGCACTGGAACAGCAACGATCAACATCACGTTCAAACCCGCTGTTGCGCCTACACAGCCTTTTGAATCCTATGCATTGCCAGTGACAGCCAGCAATCAGGGAACCAACTGGACGGGGGTGCTGGTGCCAGCGCCTGCACCAGGTACGCTGGTGGTGTCGTTTATGGCGCAGGGCAAGTTTTACAGCCTTAGGGATAATGGCGCAGGCCGTCTTGTTGGGGCCAATGAATCGATTGGGACTGGCAGCATCAACTATGTAACAGGATCTTGGCTTTTGACTACGGGCGCACTGCCAGACGTGGGAACACCAATTCTACTGTTGTGGGGTACACCAATCTCCACCTTTGCGCGTTCAGATTTGCCTGTGGCACCTGCTGCAATTGAGTTTGATTTGGAACAGACGGGCATTGTTGCAAGTTCCGTGACAGTGACGTGGTTATTGGAGGGTGTGACCAAAACAGCCACCAGTAATGCACTGGGCCAGTTCACTGGTGATGCGACTGGAAGCATTAACTATGCATCAGGTACAGGGAAACTGATTCCGAACAAGTTGCCGCAGAAAAATACAGTGTTTGATTTTGAGTTTGACTACGGGGAACCAAAGTCGCAGACCATTGATGATGTTGCACCCGACCTAAGCCAAAAACTTACATTCACCATCGGCACTGGATCTGCAATCGAACCAAATAGTATCGAGTTGCAGATTCCCGTCAGTAGCGGTGCAGGTTCAACAGTGTTTCAGACTGTGGTGCTTAATGATGTTCCACAAAATGCAACCACAGGCAATTTGGTGGATCGTCTTGGCAATGTGCAGGGCACCATTACATACGCAACAGGTGTTGTTGAAGTCACACCAATTTTAAATGTGATGAGTTGGCAAACAATCTATTCACCGCAAACCTACTATACGAGTAATTAATATGTCACAAGCATTATCATTGCCGCAAAGCAGCGCGGTGGAAATGGTTGCTGCCCAGCTAAAGGCATTTTCGACTGTTGATGTGCAGGTGAAGTACCGCGACACGTCAGGTTCAAATGCAGGCACAAAGCAGGTTACAGCATCAAAACTTAACTTTGACCTGACACAGGGCTTTAATGAGCAGATTCTCACAGGGTCAGTTCGCTTTAAGGTCGGTTCTGATACCTTCATTGACCGCAATGGGCTGATCTACAGAAATGTAGACAGTGCCACTGGTAGTGCTACCCTGTCGGGAACAATTCAGTACGGCACTGGTGTGGTTGATGTTGACAGTTGGACACCTAACGTTGACAACAACCTTACATTGCAGTCTTTAACCACTACAACTGACATGCCGCCGATTCAGCATGTCAGTTTCCGTACCCCGACCATTCCAATTCGTTTAGGTTCATTAACTGTTGTAGCTGCCGCCTTGGCTGGTGAACAACTCATATTGACTGCCAATGAAGCGGGAGTAATTGAAACGGCACAGGCACATGGTCTGGTCAACTATGACACAGGTTTTGTGGATATTTATTTCTATACCAAGACTGAAATCACGCCAGCCAATCGTGACGATATAGAGGCCGAGGACTGGTATCTGCCTGAACTTGAGTATGCAGAAGCGGGCAAAACCTATATCAACGTACCGTACTGGATTGACCCATCCAGTGTGCGTTATAACGCAGTGGCTTATACCTATATTCCGCTTGATTCAGAAATCTTGGGCTTGTCTGCAACCCGTTTGCCGCCTGATGGACGTGTGCCGATTTTCAGGGTTGGGGACATTGGCGTGATTGCATCATCTAAAAAGCAGGAGTTGCCAAGCCATGTTGCAGGGCAAACATATGATTTAAATGATCAACGTATTTCGTGGTGTGAACTGGAAGATGCCAACGGGGTTAAGGTCCCGTTTGATATGTATGTTGTAGGCTATGATTATGGAAAGGTCACCTTAAGTGGTGACTTTGCATTGAATAGCCTTGTTGCGCCTATATCTGCTGCATATCGCTACCAGGACATCGGCTTGATTAATGACGTGCAAATCAATGGCCAGATCACTTTTACAAAACCAGTGACGCATAACTACAGTAAAGATGATTCGATTGTAGGTTCAGTTGTTGTCGTTGGTGATATGTTCAGCCGATATACATCGAAGTTTGTGCAGGGAACCTGGAATAGTGTCTGGTCTGATGAGCCAACA
>NZ_JAOCLL010000019.1:0-74980 GCF_029845285.1 Acinetobacter sp. GD03645
TAGATGACCTCCTCTACCCTTTATTATCATTTTTATAAAAGTAACTATATGTACTCATTAAAATTTGTAGAGCTCAAAAACAAAAAAGACCGCTATATAGCAGTCTTTTAACTTAATTAAATAATAATTAATTCATTTTCATCATAAGTGCATAAGCATCACGTTTGTTTTGACGCAATGATTCTATCTCGGACTTCGTCAGCTGTTTTACGAGAGTTGAGGATATACTTTGCTTCCCACTCTGTGAGCCTTTCGAAATCGTACCCGTAAATCGATTTCCACCATGCTTCAAGATTACCATATACATCCCTCAATTGCTGAAGAGTTTCTTTACTTAGAGCTAATTGTGATGAGTATTGTTTACCCGTCAGTGCATATGCTCCAATAACTTTATTCGTCCCAGTTGTTTCAATATGACCTTTTAATGCTGCAAAAGTACCACCTTGGGTCTGGGTATCATCAACAATAATAACACATTTATCATTGTTTATTGTCCCATCAAATGCTGGTGGGTTGGCTAATCTATGCCACCCATCACCGCCAGTTCTTGATACTTTTATAGCTTGAACTATATTCGTATCAACTTCAAGCCCAAGTTTCTTTGCTATAACTGCTGAAGTAGCTAAAGGAATCATATTACGACCGACTGCTTCCTCAGCATGTACAGGTACTATAATAGTTTCCCGACCATCGATAATTCTTTCTAGTTCAGCAATCGCCTCATCCGAAACTAAATCTTTAGCTAAAATATACGCACTTTCAACATCCCCTGCTTTAGCAGCTTCATACATGTAATGAGAGGTTGCATCTCCAAGACCACGGTCAATAACCGTTTTAGGAAACATATTCCAATCTGTGCGATATAACTTCATATTTTTAAATAAGTTTTAATGATGGCTAGCATTAAATTTTACACTAAATTTACCGCTAGCATCTCTTGGATATTATTTTTCGTATCAGGCAGCACTCTCAAAAGCCGTTTGTTTGGACAGTCCCCATGATCATACACGAGGCAGCTTCAAATACTTATGGGCCCATCCTATCCAGTTGTATCTTCTTGCATCACATGAATATTGTATACTCATTTTGACTACTTGAAAATTATGGAACAACGTCAATAAAAACAATAACTCTAGAGTCTTTAGTCGACATTCCTAAAAAGGTAAATTCAACATTTCTTTCCATATCATTTCTTTGTGTCTCTGGATGAACAAAAGAAACATAGCTTATTTCAAAGAATCGGGCTAGGGTTTTTATGCCAATGATTTTGTTCTCTTCATTAGCAATTAAAACATCTAATTCCAGATCAAACTCTTCTAATTATTTAATTAAATCTTTAACTTTCATTTTACTATCAACCTCTATGAATTATTTAAAAAATTAGCACAATGAAACTTGTGAAAAAAATGGATTTGAACAAAATTTTTTAGCAAAAAAAGCATAGCAACCAGAAAAATCTTTCCAGCAATCAACAAAAATATCCCCGTGTGCTTCCAGTTTACAACATTTTGACTACCACACTGCCCACAGTAGTAATAATAGCCTTTGATACGGCCACCGCATTCAGGACAATTTTTATGATTAATGAATAAGTTACTCAACGTCTCTTCTCCAAAATTCTTATTATCAAGTTGTAAGTGAAGATAGCACACATTTATAAAAATGTCTTTTTTAAAACATCAAAAGATGTTATAAAAAAGACATTCGCTACTTTAGGATAACTTTTAAGATGAATTTAAATCTCCTTGATGAAGAATCAATCCAACCTTCTGAACCCACGCCATGTGATTTTTTCAAAGGTGAAAATGCTATCAAAAAAGCTAAACAGTTAGGATTACCTGATCTCGAGTTAGTCAGAAACGCAATTATGATCGGTGATGCTGACTATAGAACAAATACTCACTATAACCGTGCACGCTTTATTGCACGATGGGGAAAAATTGGAGAACAGATTGCTTTACTGCTTCGACAATCTGATCCTGCTTGGATATTCCACAATGACAGCCAGCCAAGAATTGAGAATACAGTAAAGAAAATACAAATTATCTTTATGAGCGGGAATATTGCATTGGGGTTAGCTGATCAAGTTGTATCAGCACACTGTGAAAAAGGATTAATGACATTAAATAATATTAAGGAGAATCAGTCTGCTTATGATGATGAGACAAAATTGAGAACATGGATTTTATACTTTCCTTCAGCATCACATCCAGCCTATAAAGACATTGATATCCCAAATATTCCTTTTGAATTTGCATACCCAACTAGCTTCGTACAGGACTTAAAAGCGAAAAAAATTTCAATTTTACCAAGTGACCATACTTGCAGAATTGCATTTGAAATAGATAATACAGTTCCTGTAAAAACTGATCCTAAGCCAGTATTGGAACCATCTAATGAAATTAAACCAGATGATTTTGATATTCAGCTTGTAGTTTAATCTGAGGTTAATGTGTTTAATAAAGATCGTTTACGTATTGCTAAAGAATTACGAGGACTTAGCAATACCGATTTCGCAGAAAAATTGAGTTGCTCTATCTCTAAGGTAAAGCAACTTTTAGACGTGGATAAAGAAATCAATGAAAATGATCAAGATGATATATGCCGTGTATTAAATTTACCCAAGTCATTCTTTGCAGGTAATGACACACAACCACATGAAACAGACCAAATCTTCTATAGATCGGTTGCTCGTATTAAAGCACAGCATAGAAAAGCTAATGAGGCATATACTCTTTTAGCAATAAATATTAACAAGTACTTAAATCAGAAAGTAAAGTTACCTACTTTTCACCGTCCTGATTTAGATATTACTGAGTTTTTGGGTGAATCTAAGTATGCCGATCACCTAGCGTCAGAGTTGA
Organism: Acinetobacter sp. GD03645; assembly: GCF_029845285.1. Lineage (NCBI taxonomy): Bacteria > Pseudomonadati > Pseudomonadota > Gammaproteobacteria > Moraxellales > Moraxellaceae > Acinetobacter > Acinetobacter sp. GD03645. Next base: position 2,865 of record NZ_JAOCLL010000019.1, read on the forward strand.
GAGGTTTATGGGCTTTAGGTAATCAACCTATTAATAACATTGTTTCGTTGTGTGAGCTAAAGGGAATCCGTGTCTTTAGATTACCGACTGAAATTCGAGAAATTGATGCACTATCTTTTTTTGATGATGAAAGTGGTAGCCCTTTCATATTTCTAAATACATTTAAGTCTGCCGAAAGAGCCCGCTTCGATTGTGCACACGAACTTGGTCATATCGTTATGCATACGCATAACAAAAAAATTCGTGTCGAGAAAGATAATCGTGTTCTCGAAACTGAAGCGGATCAATTTTCATCTGAATTTTTAATGCCAACAGATGCATTTCTTTCTACTGCTCCACGCTATTTTTCACTAGAAAATATGATTGAGTATAAAAAGATTTGGCGAACATCCCTGAAGGCTATTAACTATAAAGCTCACAAGCTGGGATTAGTTAGTGATTGGGTTAATCGTAGTAACTCTATAAAGATCAATTCGTTGGGCTACAACATTAATGAACCTGAAGAAACTCATCGAGATGAGAGTTTGATGTTGCCCAAAATTATCTCTGTTTTAGCCTCACAACCATCTTTTGATAAAAATAAAATGCTTGATGAAATTGGAATCTCTGAAGAAGATTTTAATCAATTAACATTTGATGCTTTAGCTAAAGTTGAGCCCCCGAAGAAAAAACATAAGTTATATATTGTCGAGTAATACAAACCTTCCTTAAAAATAATGCGCCTTACGGCGCACTATTTATGCAAAATCCTGATTAATTTTTTTATGACTTCACGCCCAACGTAGTTTTGCATCCCATAAGTCATACTTTAACTGAAAATGTAACTTGCCCCATCATGACTTTTTTCATATAGCCTACTTGAACTGACACCATAAATCCCATGTGTTCCATAAAGCATCGTATACAATTTCAGATAAATTCTTTAGTTATGTGATCAGGCTATGTGCTCAAATTACCTATTTCCAAATAAAAGAAATTTGACACTCTTAGGTGTCGATACAAGCCAGTTTGATCTTGAGCTTAAGGATCATGTCTTTCCTTCTTATCACGCTCCAATCATCTTGAATGGCTCAGAACATTTGGAACTTGATATCGCAAAGTTTGGATTACTTCCGAGTTGGGCGAAAGAATTGAAATTTAGCAGCCACACTTATAATGCACGTACCGAGTCTGTAGCTGATAAGCCCAGCTTTCGACACTCATGGAAATACAGCAAGTTCTGCCTAGTCCCTGTGCAAGAGTTCTACGAACCCAAATACATCAATGGCAAGCCATACTGGTACACCATCAAGCGTAAAGATGATCAGCCTTTCACGGTTGCAGGGATCTATGATGATGCCGTGATTGATGGCAATAAGGTACGTTCCTTTTCGATGTTAACCATCAATTCTGATCATCACCCCTTCATGAAGCAATTCCATGCACCGAAGGATGAGAAGCGATCCATCATTGTTATTCCGGAGCAATATCGAAAAGACTGGCTAACAGCAGATCATGAACACGCGCATGAATATTTCTTTCCAATGCCCGATGAATTCGTCACTTTTCCACGCGATGAGCAGAAACAAAACGTCTTATTCTGACGCATACTTGTTTATCCACAACTTTTTAAATTTGAATTTTAAACGCTGTTAGTAATATCCTATTTAAACAAATTCTACTTCCAAACACGCCTCGTAGCGTAGGAGTATCACATGTCTAAGAAGTTGCCGATCTACTTCTCTGACGATGCATGGTCATCTTTACAAGAGCTCATGGGTCCAGAAGGTAAGCCAAGCCCTACCATCAATACTGTTCTAGAACAGATCGCTGTTCAAAATGAACTGGTTGCGCAGTTAGGGCTTAATGCAGTCCTACCCAAATCCAAAGTCTCTATTCCGGTCTCTTTAGAGCGTATCCCTGCAGGTCCAGCCTTCAGCACCAAGGATGAGCAAGACAAAGCACTCGATTTGAATGAGTTCCTGATTCACAACCCTATTTCTACGTTCATTGCTTATGTAGACAGTGAATCCATGCTTGATGCTGGCCTAGAGATTAATGATCCAATCATTATTGATCGCAGTATTGAAGCCAAGCATTACGATATCGTGGTTGCCCTGATTGATAACAATGCCCACTCTATTGTAAACAAGACATTTTTATCTTTTATATTCAATGGCTTATTTTCCTGCTAATTGGTAATACCATGAAAAATACCATGCTCAGAAAAGGCTTAACAATATTTTGAAAAATTGCCTACTGAGCGCTGCCGCACAGCTCCATAGGCCGCTTTCCTGGCTTTGCTTCCAGATGTATGCTCTTCTGCTCCTGCAGCTAATGGATCACCGCAAACAGGTTACTCGCCTGGGGATTCCCTTTCGACCCGAGCATCCGTATGAGACTCATGCTCGATTATTATTATTATAGAAGCCCCCATGAATAAATCGCTCATCATTTTCGGCATCGTCAACATAACCTCGGACAGTTTCTCCGATGGAGGCCGGTATCTGGCGCCAGACGCAGCCATTGCGCAGGCGCGTAAGCTGATGGCCGAGGGGGCAGATGTGATCGACCTCGGTCCGGCATCCAGCAATCCCGACGCCGCGCCTGTTTCGTCCGACACAGAAATCGCGCGTATCGCGCCGGTGCTGGACGCGCTCAAGGCAGATGGCATTCCCGTCTCGCTCGACAGTTATCAACCCGCGACGCAAGCCTATGCCTTGTCGCGTGGTGTGGCCTATCTCAATGATATTCGCGGTTTTCCAGACGCTGCGTTCTATCCGCAATTGGCGAAATCATCTGCCAAACTCGTCGTTATGCATTCGGTGCAAGACGGGCAGGCAGATCGGCGCGAGGCACCCGCTGGCGACATCATGGATCACATTGCGGCGTTCTTTGACGCGCGCATCGCGGCGCTGACGGGTGCCGGTATCAAACGCAACCGCCTTGTCCTTGATCCCGGCATGGGGTTTTTTCTGGGGGCTGCTCCCGAAACCTCGCTCTCGGTGCTGGCGCGGTTCGATGAATTGCGGCTGCGCTTCGATTTGCCGGTGCTTCTGTCTGTTTCGCGCAAATCCTTTCTGCGCGCGCTCACAGGCCGTGGTCCGGGGGATGTCGGGGCCGCGACACTCGCTGCAGAGCTTGCCGCCGCCGCAGGTGGAGCTGACTTCATCCGCACACACGAGCCGCGCCCCTTGCGCGACGGGCTGGCGGTATTGGCGGCGCTGAAAGAAACCGCAAGAATTCGTTAACTGCACATTCGGGATATTTCTCTATATTCGCGGTTCAGCAGGCATGTCCCCTTTGAGGGCGACCCGACGACAGGATAATCGACCTTATGGTGCGCAAATATTTCGGCACAGACGGTATTCGTGGCAAAGCCAACGAAGGCGCGATGACGGCGGAAACCGCCTTGCGCGTCGGCATGGCGGCTGGCCGTGTCTTTCGTCGCGGTGACCACCGCCATCGTGTCGTGATCGGCAAGGATACGCGCCTGTCGGGCTATATGCTTGAACCCGCGCTCACAGCCGGTTTCACCTCGATGGGCATGGACGTATTCCTTTTTGGCCCGCTGCCGACAACGTATAGGAAGAATAAACGCCCTTTTCACCCAAGTCCAACAGCTTTGGACCGCAGTTGACTCTTTCGACACCCCTGCGATGCAACCCAATCCGGCTGACGGGGAGCCAGCAACGCTGAAAATTTACCCTCCTCTTTCCCACTAGCGGCTCCTTTTCCGACAACCAGCACGGCGGATCCCTGCCGCGGCGCTGTGAACGCAGCATTTTGATTGGTATCGTTGGCCTTCAGGCTCGTCAGTCAAACAGACCCAGGAGCAGCTCAGCCGGTGGCGCCCGGCTTTCGGGTAACGCCCTGGTCCCGCTGGTTTCGGCTTTGTGCTTCAGGTGATCAAGGATCTGCTTGATCACTATAGGGTCTTCAATGCAGGCGATGACTTTCATGGCGCCGCCGCAGCCGCTGCAGGTCTCGATGTCGATATTGAAAACACGCTTGAGCCGTTGCGCCCATGTCATCGACGCTCGCCGTTGTGCTGGTGTTGCCGGTTCATCAGCCACCCTGACCTTGTTGCCCCTGCCCCGTTTTGCCGGCGTGACCAACGCCCGGTGCCGACTGTTGGGTGCGAACACCCCGTGGAAGCGGGTTAGGTTGACTCTGGGCTTCGGTACCAGGGCGGCCAGCCTTGCAATGAAATCCAATGGTTCGAAAATGACGTGCGTGGTGCCGTCCCGGTACGGCGTCTTGAGCTGGTAGCGCACGTTGCCGCCTCGTGTTAACGACAGCCGCTTCTCGGATACCGCCGGGCGGCTGATGTACCGGCACAGCCGTTCGAGCTTCTTGCGTTCATCGGCCCTGGCCGCCACGCCGGCGTGCAGGCTGGACCCGGCTACCTTGCCAATCCCGTCACCGAACGGATCACCACTGGTCGGCAGAGTTTGCAAAGTGAACACCTTTCGCCCCGCCTGTGAACCGACAGCGATACGGTAAGTGATCGAGTGCCCCAGCAGGGGTGTCATCGGGTCGTCATCCACCGCATCCGAGGCCAGATAGCTGTTTTCGACATCCCGTTCCAGCAGGCCTTGCCGTTCCAGATAGCGACCCACCCGGTGGGCGATGGTGTGCGTCAGCTGGGTGAGCTCTGGGCTGGTCGGCGCCTTGACCCAGCGGAAACGCGCTGAGCCGTGGGATTGCTCGACATACACACCGTCGAGAAACAGCATGTGGAAGTGAACATTCAGATTGAGCGCCGATCCAAAACGCTGGATCAGGGTGACCGCGCCCGTCTTGGCCACTTGGTGGGTATGGCCCGCTTTCTTGACCAGGTGCGTGGCAATGACGCGGTAAACGATGCCCAGCACCCACCCCATGATCTCGGGCCGGCTGGCAAACAGGAAACGCAGCTGAAACGGGAAGCTCAACACCCACTGACGCATGGGTTGTTCAGGCAGTACTTCATCAACCAGCAAGGCGGCACTTTCGGCCATCCGCCGCGCCCCACAGCTCGGGCAGAAACCGCGACGCTTACAGCTGAAAGCGACCAGGTGCTCGGCGTGGCAAGACTCGCAGCGAACCCGTAGAAAGCCATGCTCCAGCCGCCCGCATTGGAGAAATTCTTCAAATTCCCGTTGCACATAGCCCGGCAATTCCTTTCCCTGCTCTGCCATAAGCGCAGCGAATGCCGGGTAATACTCGTCAACGATCTGATAGAGAAGGGTTTGCTCGGGTCGGTGGCTCTGGTAACGACCAGTATCCCGATCCCGGCTGGCCGTCCTGGCCGCCACATGAGGCATGTTCCGCGTCCTTGCAATACTGTGTTTACATACAGTCTATCGCTTAGCGGAAAGTTCTTTTACCCTCAGCCGAAATGCCTGCCGTTGCTAGACATTGCCAGCCAGTGCCCGTCACTCCCACTCGATTGTAAACAAGCACACAAAACCCTTTAGTGACAACAATTTGCAAGAACTATCAGGCTCAGTGCCATGAAAAATACCATGACCAGATCATGAGGTTGAACACGGCTTGCGCCGGCAGCGTTCACGCTCCTGGTCGGCGATCTCGCCCGGCTGCAATGCTAGCTCAGCATCGGTCATGCGCTCCAGCACGTCGCGTAGGCGGATGGTGCAAGGAATGGGCGGCAGCTCGAACTCATAGCCGCCGGCGATCATTTCGGCCGCAATCTCCTCGGTGATGAAAAACGGCTCGTCGTCTTGGTTCGGCTTCTTCATGCCCTTTCCTCCTGGCGCTCATCCTGGCCGACAGCGGCCAGGGCATCGGCTTCCGTCAATGCGTCCTCCACGAACGCGCCGTGCTGCTTCGCTTCGGCCTGGCTGACCTCGGCCCATATCCGTTTCACCTGGGCCGCACTGTACCCGGCCAGCTCGGCGGTCTTGTTGATGCTGTAGCCGGACTTGCGCAGCGCGACAACTTGGGCGCGGCGCTTCGGATCAGCACGGCGGCCCTTGTACCGCCCGGCCTGGCGGGCCAACTCAATGCCTTGGCGCTGGCGTTCGCGCCTGTCCTCGTAGTCGTCGCGGGCCATCTGCAAGGCCAGGCGAAAAAGCATGATCTGCACGGCTTCCAGCACGATCTTGGCGACGCCCTGGGCCTCGGCCGCCAGGTCGGATAGATCGACCACGCCAGGGACGGCCAGGCGTGCGCCTTTGGCCTGTATCGAGGCCACCAGGCGCTCGGCCTCGGGCAAAGGTAGGCGGCTGATGCGGTCGATCTTCTCGGCAATGACCACCTCGCCGGGCTGTAGGTCGCCGATCATGCGCAGCAGCTCAGGCCGGTCGGCGCGTGCGCCGGATGCCTTCTCACGGTAGATGCCGGCGACGTAGTAGCCGGCGGCCTTCGCGGCCGTAGTGATCGCCTCTTGGCGTTCCAAGTCCTGCGCGTCGGTGCTGACGCGCAGATAGACCCGCGCCACCATCGGCGCGGCTACTGGCTTCGTCCTGCGCATACTTGCGGGCTCCTTTGGGCATACTCAAATGCACCCATCTTAAACTGGCAGGCCAATTTATCACATATCGATCTAAATGCGCCTAGCTCATTTTTACAGCTTAAATGAGCTATTGAGCACACTCCATATTTCGACTATTATTGAAACATGGAAACGATAAATGCTGTAGCCGCCCTGGCGGCCATCGCTCAAGAATCGCGCCTCGCGGTGTTCCGGCTTCTCGTCCAGGCCGGCCCCGCCGGCATGGCCGCCGGAAAAATCAGCGAAGCGGCCGGCATCCCGCCGTCTTCGCTATCCTTCCACCTGAAAGAGCTGGCACACGCCGGCATGGTCACGTCGCGGCAAGAAGGCCGATTTGTGATCTACGAGGCGAACTTTTCGACGGCCACTAACCTGGTGGCCTTTCTCACGGAAAACTGCTGCGGCGGCCAGGTGTGCAACCTGTCTTGCACCACGGAAGCCGGGAAGGTGTTGGCATGAGACTTCGCCATCTTTCCGACCCCGATTCTTTGCCCGCTTTGGACAAATCCTTTGCCATCGAGCGCCCGGCGCTCGGGCTGGCACCCGACGCCCCGCCGGTGCGTATCCTGCTGCTGTATGGCTCGCTGCGCGCCCGCTCGTTCTCACGGCTGGCCGTCGAGGAAGCGGCCCGGCTGCTGCAATTCTTTGGCGCAGAAACACGCATCTTCGACCCGTCCGATTTGCCGTTGCCCGATCAAGTGCAAAGCGACGATCACCCGGCCGTCAAGGAGCTGCGCGCCCTGTCCGAGTGGTCAGAGGGACAAGTCTGGTGCAGCCCGGAACGCCACGGTCAGATTACCAGTGTCATGAAGGCGCAGATTGACCATCTGCCGCTTGAAATGGCCGGCATCCGGCCGACCCAAGGCCGCACCCTGGCCGTGATGCAGGTATCCGGCGGCTCGCAGAGCTTCAACGCCGTGAACACCTTGCGTCTGCTCGGCCGCTGGATGCGAATGTTCACCATTCCGAACCAGTCGAGTATCGCCAAAGCGTTCCAAGAGTTCGACGCGGCGGGCCGCATGAAGCCCTCGCCGTACTACGACCGAATAGCCGATGTGATGGAAGAACTGGTGCGCTTCACGGCGCTGGTACGGCCGCACCGTGAAGCACTGACAGACCGCTATTCCGAACGGAAAGCGGCCGGCCACGTCATCGACGAGGCCACCGATCTTTCATCCATCGCCATTGCTCCCCAGCCACTACCAGAAAGCGAAACATCATGACCGAAAGAATCTATAACGTCCTCATCCTCTGCACCGGCAATTCGGCGCGCAGCATCATGGCCGAAGCTCTCATCAACACGATGGGGCAAGGGCGCTTCCGCGCCTACAGCGCCGGCAGTCACCCAACCGGCAAGGTCAATCCCTTCGCCGTCGAAAAGGTGGAGTCGGTGAATTACCCGACCGAGAATCTGCGCAGCAAGAGCTGGGACGAGTACGCCACGCCCGACGCACCGAAGATGGACTTCATCATCACCGTCTGCGACAACGCCGCCGGCGAAATGTGTCCGGTGTGGCCTGGTCAGCCGATCTCGGCGCATTGGGGATTTGAAGACCCGGCCGCCGTCGAAGGCACTGACGCCGAGAAGCGCCGGGCCTTCGAACAAACCTTCCGGCACATGATGAACCGCGTCCGCCTGTTCGTGAATCTGCCTCTCAAAATGCTTGACCAGACGGCCATCAAGCGCGAGCTGGCGAACATCGGCAAGACCGAGCAGGAAGCATGAGCGCCGGCGCACAGGCCATCGCCGCGAAGCCGCGCCAGGCCCCGATGAGCGGCTTCGAGCGTTACCTGACGCTGTGGGTGGCCCTGTGCATCGTCGCCGGTGTTGCGCTCGGCCAGGGCCTTCCTGACGTGTTCCAGGCCATAGGCCGCATGGAAGTGGCCCAGGTCAATTTGCCGGTGGGCCTGCTGATTTGGGTAATGATCGTCCCGATGCTGGTCAAGATCGACTTCGGGGCGCTGCACCAGGTCAAAGAGCATTGGCGCGGCATCGGCGTCACGCTGTTCGTGAATTGGGCCGTCAAGCCATTCTCGATGGCCCTGCTGGGGTGGCTGTTCATCCGACAAGTGTTCGCTCCGTTCCTGCCGGCCGATCAACTGGACAGCTACATCGCGGGCTTGATCTTGCTGGCCGCCGCGCCCTGCACGGCAATGGTGTTCGTGTGGAGCCGCCTTACCAACGGCGACCCGCTTTTCACGCTCTCGCAAGTGGCTCTGAACGACGCCATCATGATCGTGGCCTTCGCGCCCATCGTCGGCCTGCTGCTGGGCATGTCCTCGATCTCGGTGCCTTGGGACACGCTGCTGATTTCGGTCGTGCTCTACATCATCGTGCCGGTGATCCTGGCGCAGCTCTTGCGGCGGCATCTGCTCAAGCAAGGACAGGCCGCCTTTGAACGGGCCATGCAGAAGATCGGGCCGTGGTCGATGGCCGCGCTGCTGCTGACGTTGGTTCTACTGTTCGCCTTCCAGGGCGAGGCCATCATCCGGCAGCCGTTAGTGATCGCCATGCTAGCCGTGCCGATCTTGATTCAAGTGTTCTTCAATTCCGGGTTAGCCTACTGGCTGAACAAGCGGGCGGGGGAAAAGCACTCTGTCGCCTGTCCTTCGGCCCTGATCGGTGCCAGCAACTTCTTCGAGCTGGCCGTGGCGGCCGCCATCAGCTTGTTCGGTCTGCACTCCGGCGCTGCATTGGCAACCGTGGTCGGCGTCCTGGTCGAAGTGCCGGTGATGCTGCTGGTCGTGCGCGTGGTGAATCGCTCGAAGAGCTGGTACGAACGAGGTTGAACATGAGTAGGAAAAAACTGAGGAAATGATTGCAGATTGCCGCGCCGGCCGCTTCCTGGCGCATTCGATCACTGACCTGGAACACCTAGTATCCATGCTTGCTGAGGTCGCCCGATGACAGACCCAAAGAACCTAGAGAACAGGCTGCATGAGAAGGCCGACCCGGCCCGCGCCGTTTCCACTGGTCGGGTGCGCTACACACTGGCCGAACTACTGGCCGACGCGGAAGCATCCGGGGCTTACCCGCTGCCGCCGGAGGAACGCGAATGGATGGATGCGCCGTCTGTGGGTCGGGAATGGCCAAACAGTGAAGATTGAAAAAGGCGGCCAGTTCGAGTGGCCGCCCTTTCGTCATTAGCTGCACGCTTGGCGCAAGGCGTTCATTGCTTCTTGAAAATCAGCCTGTGTCGCCCGGCCCGTTTCAGCTTGGTAGTACACCACCATAAAAGCATTAGCGACGGCTTCGGCCAATGGCCCAAGGCTCCGCGCTTCCGCTTGGTTGATGTACTCCAAAGAAGAAAGAATAGCCGCTGCTTGATGCACTGCTTGCCCTGGTTCGATAATATGTTGTGTTGTCATAATTCACCTCTCCAGTAGGTGTTGATTGAAAGTGCCGGGCTGGTTGTGGCCAGCCCGGTGCGCCTACAGGTACAGCCCCGCCGCCTCCGCGAATGCTGACCGCTCATTCCTGCCGCCATTAACCTCAATACTTATCGGCTTAGTTTCGCTCTCTCTCATAGGGTCTGGCCGTGATACAAAAGCGGCTGTTTCTGTCTCTGCATCGACCTCGGTCGATTGATCACCCAGCGGCGAAATAAATACCTGGCTGACTTCTTCCCTTGGCGCTTCATCCAGGGCCGCCAATGCGGCCATGTATGTTGATGTCGTCATCGTGCTAACTCCTGACTTCGTTACTATCTGGGCCAGAATCGGCGCCCAAGCTATTGCCCTCGAACTGGCCAGATTGGCTTGCTTCTTTCGGCTCCATGCTTTCGCGTATCGAAGCAGCCAGTTTTCCGCCTGTGGTTTCGCTCACTCGCTCCTGGAATCCCTGCTTCACTTGAGAGCCGACACCCTTGGCTAACTCGGAGGCCGTGCCTGTGGCCAGCTTCGCGGCCTTGGCAAAGCCGCCACCGCTTGAGCTACTGCCGCTGTCACCAAAGCCAGCCGCTTGGGCGAATGGGCTACTGCCAGCAGTACCCGCTTCACCACCACCGTTTCCGCCACTGCTGACAACTGACCCCATGCTGGACATGTCACCGCCGGTTTCCATACTCGCTGATGCTTTCTGAAAAGCCGCTTGGAGTGCACTTGCACCTCCGGCTGCACCGGCTGCGGCACCCATAACCGCTTTACCTGCCAGGGCAGCGCCGCCAGTTGCCATACTGGCCGCCGTCACCGCCGCCCCAACTGCCGCACCCGCACCGAAGTTTCCAATTCCACCGGCTGCGCCAATACCACCACCAGACACAAGACCAGAAATCATCGGCGGAACTTTGTTGACCAAGAAAAGCAAGATGACCGATATAACCAACATCACGGCCAGTTCCTGGGATGCCATGTTCTCGCTGATTTGCGTGTAGTAGTGATTGATGAACTCTTTGCCAATCGCAACCAGAAGCACCATTGCCATAAGCTGTGCGGCCAGGCCCAGCACGGTCTTGTAGTAATTGATCGCCATGTCGGAAGTCCAACGACTTCCACCAAAGCCAAGGAAGAACACACCGGCATACAACAGAATCCAGGCTGATGCGAGCAACAGCAACAGGTTGACCGCAATCAACGCCAGGACAAACAAAACAGCCAGGGCCATTAGCTCCATGACCAGAGCAGTTGCCATCTGCCGCCATCCCAGCTCCGAGGTGGCCTGTACTGTGCGGTTGTATAACTCGAAACCAAGATCAAGGATGCTGGAGGGCCCAAGATTGCTATTGGAAAGTCCCCCCGCCTGCGCGCCCAGAGTTTGCAATGACTGAACAATCGTACCGGCGATATTCATGCCCTGGTTCGCATTCGTCAGCAACCACCAGAAAAAGCCGGTGAAGATCGTGAAGCGAACGAACTCCGCGAAGAACTCGCCAATGTCGGCCTTGCGCAAAGCCATCATGCCGAATGTCCAGACCATCGAAATCACAACCAGCGTCCAGAACAAACGCGATGCAGCGGACTCAATAGCTGGCCCCCATGTTGCGGCAGCATCATGAAAACGCTTGAGCACATCATTCATAACACCGCTGCTACTTAGCTCCTGCGCCATTGCAGGTTCAGCCAGCACCATTGTGGCGACCATCATCAAGCCACCTAGAGCAATTTTCTTTCTCATGGCGACCACCTCAATAATCATCTTTAGGGCTGGGCTTGAACTCCCACTGACGCATCTGCTTGGCCTTCTGGAATGCTCTGCATTCCTCGGTAAAGGCCTCTCGGTTCGCTTCGCTGCGCATTTCATTCAGTGCTGCCTGGAACGCATCGGGGGCACACGTCGCCGCATTTGGTTCGGGCATCCTTTCCTGTTCACATCCAGCCAACAACAGCAACGTAGCCGCGGTAGTAAAAAAGATTTTTTTCATCTCACCGCCTCCCTAGTAGTTGTCTGCCGGACTCGGGCGAAACGTCCAGGTACGCATTTGCTCGGCCCTGGCATCACCTCGCGCCTCGGCATCGAGTTCTGCTGCAATCCGGGCTGCCTCCGCGTTGTGTTGGGCGGTCAACATGGTGCGAATCTGCAAGAGCTGATTGGCCTGCTGGCTGGCGAGCTGGTTGGCGTAGCCGATGGCCTGTAGCTGGCCAGTTGCACCCTGGGCCGCGCCTTGCAGCCGCTCCAGGGTACGGGCGTCATCCTTCAAAGCCTTTTGCTGGTCGGCAACGGTCTGGAACAGGGCATCGTTGGCCTTCTTTTGCGACTCTGACGCCAGGCGGCGGTTCTCTTCCATCGCTGCCTTTTCGGCCGGCGTGCATCCGCCGCTGCCGTTGAAGCATGGCGAGCTGCGGTAATAGGCCACGTCCTGAAACTTGGCCAGGTAACGATCCAGGCTGCCTAGCTGGTTCTCGTAATAGGCCAGCGTGTTTTGCGCGGCAATCAGCCGGTTGATCGTAGTCTGCGCCTGATCCCAGATATACGCGGCTGGGGCCATCGTGTTCTGGAGCTGATTTTCGTACTGCTGCAACTGGGTCTGGTACTGCTCAATCTGCTTGAGCGTCTGCGCCACCGACTCGATGGCCGTCATGATGTTCTGGGCCAGGTTGCCGCCGTCGATGACGGGGATACCAGCTTGCACAGGGGCGGTGGTAGTGGTGATAAAGCCGGTTGCGAGTGCAACGGCTAGAGCGGTTTTTTTAGCCGCTAAAATTTTGGACTTCATGGTCGTACTCCGTCGATGAAAAGAAGGCATTGCCTTGACCAAGCGTTGTGCTTGTTCTCGGCAACGTTTCATCGAAGAGCTACGCCACTAGCTGATCGGTATTGCCCTTGGCGCTGAGGCCCGGACTTACAAACGTAAAACTACTCTGTTTTTTTATCGCTTTCGGACAAGCCAACTTCCCGGCCAATCTCTTCAAGCTCTAGCGGCTGTACTGCCGCCGTCAGTATTTCGCGTATTTCCGCGTCGGTGCTCCTATCGTTGAGCGCTGCTCGAACTTTCAACGCACGGTGCACCTCGGCGGGTAAATTCCTGATAAGCACATTTGCCATATCAATACCCTTTTGGTGTACCCGACAACCATGCTATCAAAGATATTAAAAATAGCAAGACCTATACTCTTGCAACCGGCGGTAGCCGATCAGCCCCGCAGGGCAGGATTCCCGTTGAGTGCCCCCGGCGCGAATAAGGGACAGTGAAGATAGATAACCGGCTTGCCGGTTAGCTAACTTCACCCATCCTGCCCGCATTTCACCCACTATTGAAAATCTAGCGCATATCGAACGTAAAGCGTTTTATCGTCAAACAAACACCGATTCTTGGCAACATAACCGTAATCGTCACCAAATCGGCCTGCAATCGACATAGTCGCTTCAAAATCGCTGCTCAATCGGCTTTAAATCGGAACCTAAAATGCCAACAATCGACACAAACCATTCGCCCCGATGGGGCGAGTTGGACGCCAAAAAAGAAGGGCATAACCCGCCCCTCAAGTGTCAATGAACACAAGAAATTTGCCTCCCCTCCCGTCATACCACTAAGGCGACGTATTGATACTTGAGGGGCAACCTTTCCTGATGTTGACACCTTCACGCAGGTTACTGGTTATGGGCGTCCAACACACACGGCTCATTCCTGCTTGGTAATAATAAGAATAATAATCTTCTTATTATTCTTACCGAACGAATGGGCACTGCTTAGCCATTTCACGTTTCGAGCCAAGGTTTCAGTACAGATAACTACAAGTGCACACAGCGGCCCTCCAGCACCGTTAGACGCAGATTCTGCTTCAGCTCATGGAATAAGGGACTCCGGGTTGTTTTCCCCTCTCACAAGGCGTTTCAGCGGCCACTGAAGCCGCCTTCTCTTCTTGGCGTTAAACCATCGGCCTATGGCCGATTGATAAAGCCCGCCAGGGCTTTATTGGCAAGGTCAGAACGCGCCCTCAAGGCGCGAGCTGCACCGCGCATGATGGATTATCTTTAGATAATCTTGGATGGATTTCCCAAACTGCCCGCAAAGCAGCGCACCGTCTGGGTTTTCCAAATTGGGACGGGGAACGTTACGACGGCAGAAGGGGAGCGTTACGACGGTAACAAGGGAACGTTACGACGGTAAACGGGTGCAGTTGCCGTGGGGCCAGGCCTCTTGATCTCCCATTTTCCCTTGGCGTATTCGTTCACTACCCAACCCACGGCGGCAAGTTCGGCCAGTGCCTTCCGGGCAGTCTGACGGCGTTTTTTCATAGCTTCGGCATTGGCTTCATCTGGCCAGACATAGCCGCAAAGCGTGTCCAGTTCCACGCGCCCGGATTTGCCGGGGTCGATCCAGCCGCATAGCCGTTGGTGCATCAGCCGTGCCGGATCAGTCTGTAGCACCCGCACTTCCGCCATGTCGATACGGGCATATGGACGATGCCCCAGGATCGCTTCGGCAATACGCGGATTCAGGGCAACCCATAGCCTGCCGTCCGTCTCGTCAAAAGCATGACTCATCAGGTGGAACGCGGCTTGCCGCCGTCCCTTCGTCACAAGGATGGTGACGTTCGACATGCGCAGCAGGCTGGCTTTGAGCGCCTTGATGTTGTCGCCGCTATCCGTCATGCCCGTTTCTGAGAGCAGTTTGGTCAGGCTCTCACGAACCACCAAGCCGTCTTGCTCAATGGCTTCGAAACGGGGTTCAAGGAATAGCCGTAGCTGTCGCCCCGTCTCACTGGTCGGTTCCGGGGTTAGCAAGATGCCGTTCGGGCCGCCAAGGGCCACGATGCCTTGCAAAAGACGCATATCATCGGCCCCGAGAGGTTCGAATCCGACGAAACGCATGGATTCGTCCTCGCCAAAGGTGTAGGTCACGTCCAGCTTGCAGCGTTTGCGATCGCCACGCTTGAGGCTGCGGAACAGGCCAGGTGCCAAACAGTGCGCGGGATCATGTCGGACGTGGGTCAGGTCATGCTTAGGCTTCTTCACGCTGTCTCCTTTTCACCTTGCACTGCCGCTCCAGTACAGCAGGCTTCAACACGCCGCCGTCGTGCCGTCTAAACCAGAGTTCTTGAAAAGGTGCGCCATAGTTGGCCTTGCTGACGCCAAAGCGGACAAAATACCCACGCTGACAATCATCGACCCCCAGTATCTCGGCCTCGCCTTGCGTCATGCCGGATAGGTACGATTGCCAACGGATGTTATCAACCAGTACGGACGATCCACGACTGGCCTGCTGTTGATCGCCCGACCCCATCATGGCTGCGCTTTTACTCGCGTGGTGCAGAAACACAATGGAGCAGCCTGTATCAGCGGCTATGGCCTCCATGTGCCCAACAACCTGCGCCATCGGCCCGCTAGCGTTCTCCTCCTCAATGTGGAAGCGCCGCAAAGTGTCCAAGATCATCAAGCGACGACCTTCAGCGGCTCGTTTGAGAGCATCGAACCAGCTAGCAGCCATGATGTTTGGGCATTTACCGATCAAGGGTTCAATGAGCAAACCATCAGCCACGGCTTGCCGTTCCGCTGCGCTGAGGTGTGCCCCAAGGGCGTGCAGACGATGGTGAATAGCGGCCGGTGGATCTTCAGCAGGCAGATAGACCACTTGCCCGGTGGGAAACTCGCCTATTTCAAGTAAATCAGGCCCGCCTGCAATCTGTGCAGCCAATTGAAGGGCCAACATGGATTTACCAGCCCCACCAGGCGACACAAGAGCACCAACAGTGCCAGCAACCATATTAGGCAGAACATAATCAATGGGTGGCGGCAATTCCGTGAAAGCCGCCATAAGATCAAGAGCCATATAACTAGCCCTCTATAGGGCCAGGTCGCGCAGCTTGATCACCCGATGATTTACGTGCCTCAATCCACTCTTCGACCTCTGACAAATCCCAGGCGACATTTCTACTGGTTAACGCGATACGGCGTGGAAAATCCCCTCGCTGCTCCAGGTTATAAATTGTTCGTGTCGAAAGCGGGATCATCTCCAGGAGCTTCTTCCTGTTGATGAGGGTCTTTATATTTTGCATGGGTCAATACCTCTCAAATGAATAGTTGCTATTCATCGAGTAGCTGCGCGAAGCAGCTAATCGGTAATTGACCTGCCCGATGCCAATGGCGGCCTTATTTATAAATTCACGGCATCAACTTCAATGCTATCAAAGATAGCAAAAACATCAACCCTTACTGCCTCCCGAAGTCCACTCATCAATCATATCGGCCCAATCCTGCAACATCGCCGCCCGCTGCTCGCGGTACTCAGCCTTGTTGTAGACAGCCCTCACGCCCTTCTGCTCGTGCGCCAGGCACTTCTCGATCCAGTCGGTGTTGTAGCCGGCCTCATGCAACAGCGTGCTGGCTGTGCGCCGCAAATCATGCGGTCCGAACTTGGTAAGTGACTTCCCATCTTTCTGCGCCGCCTTGTAAGTCAGCGTCAGCACCTGGTTAAGTGTGGCAGCGCTCATCGGCGCATCCGAGTCGTACCGTGATGGCAAAACGAAGTCGGAACCACCGGCAAAGGTTTTCATGGCAATGAAAATATCCAGAGCCTGCTGGGACAGAAATACCAGGTGCGGGTTACGGCGTTTCATCCGCTCCTTTGGAATCGTCCACAACGCTTCGCTGAAATTGATCTCGCTCCAGGTCGCATTGGTCAGCTCGCTCTTGCGCACCATCGTCAGCAATAACAGCTTGGCCGCCGCACGGTTTGTTGGGCTTGTGCCCACTCGCTCCATGTACTGGTACATCAGCCCAATTTCTTCTGGCGTCAACGCTCGGTCACGTGGCTCGAATCGAGCGATGCTTGTTGGGCGCACCAGTTCTGCCGGGTTTTCGACCTTCTGCCCACGCTCGATGGCCCAGCGAAATACCTGCAACACGATTTCACGCACATGAACGGCGGTGGCCGGTGCGCCTCGCTCAACAATGGCATCAGCCAGCGCCCGCAAGTCTTCGTGGGTGATCTCCACCAGCTTCTGATTGCTGAATTTCGGCTTCAGCTCACGCTCATAAACCGAGCGGCGCATATCGCGGGTGGAGTCGGCCATCTGGTAGCCACGCAGCCACTTCTCCGCCCAGGCACCGAACGTCTCTGCATCTTTCACCCGCGCCTTGTCTCGGGCTTTCTCCTTGGCCGGCGACTTGCCCGCCGCAACCATCTTCTTGGCGTCACCCAACAGCTCGCGGGCTTCGGCCAGGGTGATGCCACCGACACCATAACGCCCAAAGGTGATGGTCTCCTGCCGACCGTTGATTGAGTAGTTGTAACGGAACGAGATGGAGCCGGCTGGAGTCACTGCCACATAGAGACCTTCCCGGTCATTCACTTTGTAGAGTTTGTCCCTGGGCTTGAGATTGCGCAGCTTGGTATCGGTCAGCATGTACCTTGTCCTTCTTCGTCTCCGATACCATGCTGAAAAAATCTCGAATTTATCGTATTTTTTCTTACGAAACAGTAACTTATAGAATATTAATACCATGAACACACAAAAGAACGCAGCATGGTATCGGCATCAATCATGGCATCGCCAAACCATAATACCAGCTTTAATGCCATGCTCAAACGGTGCTTGGCGCTTCCTCCCGTTGCCAGATCGTGCCAAACACAAACAAAAAAAAGCCCGCAATTACGCGGGCTTAGCGGCATTTCATGCCATCAGGTGCCTGGCTGTGCCAGACGCGGAATCATTCCTCGACCATTAAGCGGCTGATGATCACCAATAAGATGTCCAAGTCTGAAATCAAAGAGATATTTGGTGATGAAAATTATCCGCTTCCAGAACTTTGGTTGAAGGCTGAAAATCCGAATTACAATCACATCATTCCTGATGACAGTCAGACCATCTCAATCTGGGGTGTGGTGACTTTTAATTTAAAGCGTATTTATCACCGCTCATAACAAGAAGAATAACAATGCAAAGTGAAAATGAAATATTCGCGTTAGTCGACGTGAATAATTGCTACGTCTCATGTGAGCGTGTGTTTAATCCTGCCTTGAATGATCGCCCGACCATTGTACTCAGCAACAATGATGGCTGTGCTGTGGCCAGAAGTCAGGAAGCGAAAGACTTAGGCATCAAAATGGGTGTTCCTGTATTTCACATTCAGGATCTGATCAAGCAACATAGCATTCAGGTGCTATCCAGTAATTTCTCCTTATATGGCGAAATGTCTAAGCGCTTTATGGAACTGCTTGGGGACTATGTTGCACCAGGAGATCAAGAAGTCTATTCGATTGATGAATGCTTTCTGAAGCTCACAGCTTATGAGCATTTATTTGACCTGACCGAATATGCGCAAGATATGAGAGCTAAGGCTTGGCGTTGGTTAGGACTACCCTGCTGCATTGGGATTGGTCGCTCTAAAACTGAAGCCAAGATTGCCAATCATCTCGCCAAAAAGAACAAGTTCTTCAATGGGGTCTGTAATCTGGCCCATATGGACCCATGCTCTACAGAAACGCTACTCGCGCAGGTCGATGTGTCTGAGATTTGGGGCGTCGGCAGGCAGAACTGTAAGAAGCTCAATGCCATGGGTGTTCAGTCTGTGCTGGATCTCATCAATGCCAACCCTAAAGAAATCAAAAAGCAGTTCAGTATCGTGATGGAAAAGACGGTGCTTGAGCTACAGGGTCTCTCTTGTATTGACCTGACTGATGATGCTGTAGCGAAGAAGCAAATCATCAGCAGTCGCTCTTATGGTAACCCAGTGTATGAAATGGATGACATCAAAGCTTCTGTCCGGCTTTATGTGGCCAGAGCTGTAAAGCGAATGCGTGAAGATGGCTCAATCTGCAAGATGATTGGGGTTTATATCCAAACCAGTCGCTTTGATAAAACTGAGCGTTACTCACCCTATATCGTGGTTCAAATGCACGAACATACAGATGATCTACTGCTCATCACCAAAGCTGCAATGAAGGGTATCGATCAGATATTTAAGAAAGGCTTTAAGTATAAAAAGGCGGGAATCGTGCTGCTCGAAATCACGGATAAATCCAAATTTGTGCCCGATCTATTCACGGACTATTCGCATAAACAAGAGCGCGAAAAACTTTCAGATGCTATTGAAGCCATCAGTGAACGGTTTGGGAAGAATCTCGTCACGCTAGGCATTGCCAACAATCAAGAAGCCTCATGGCACATGAATCAAAACCTTAGATCACCATCGTATTTAACAAAATGGTCTGACTTACCAAGAGTGGGATAAAACATGCACTTATTTAAATTAACTGATGAACAACTTGCGCAGATCCTAATCCCGAAACGCTTTGTACCACCTACTCCAGTTGAACATGAAGGCAAGAACATGGTTTATGTTTTTGATAGCGAAGATAAGTTTGAACTGACTTATGATGAGCTGGTGGAAATCATTAGCAAAGCTAGAATGGCTGGTCCGAAGTTGATACCTGTCTTAGGCACCGTGAATTAAATTGTGCAGTGTTCGCACGCCACTTGAAACATAACTTGATTGGAAATGAATTTGGGCTGAGAAAAATTCAGTTCAAATTTAACCTGACGGGCACACTAAAAAATGGGTAATTGTCAGATCGAGTTTGGACTACAACACTTTAGCTCATCGATTTACCAAAGTGCTAATCTTTACACTATTGTCTAAAATCCAGTGACCAAATTGTGATGCTAAAGCTTTTAAATTCCCTTTATTATGAATCAAAGTTAGTATGATGCTTTTCATAAAGACAGTTTACTTATAACCAGAGAGATTTTTAAACAATTCCCCTTTAACATGCTTAGGCTATTTGATCCAGAGTTCATCTTTTTGCATCATTTTTAACATTAAATTAAATATAACCAGCGGAGTAACATTTTTTTTGTTAGAGCCGACAACTCTTTGAAAACTAAATTTAACGGTTCGCTCAGGAGCATCCAAATTAACTGGGTAGTTTTGTTTTTCTAAATACAGATGATCTCCTAACATTGGCTCTATACCAGTAATAAAATTAACAATTTGTTGCTCATCACCTTTCATTCGGCATTGAAAATGTAGAAAATTCTTACGCAGTTTTCCAAATAATAATAATATTTTAAGCGCCTTAACCATGTTCTTTTCTTTCAGTGCATCTTGCTGCCTATCATCTTTATAATGAAAATCAAGGAGAGGAATTATTTCATCTGGACGAGTCAGTTTTTTAGCCTTTTCGTAAAGTTCATCAAACCAACTCTCTTCTAAATTCTTACTATAAACATAATTCGTTTTTAAATTAAATTTTTGGCGATCCATCCATTTAGTGCTCATCCATTGACATCGTTGCATCCATTCTTGAGCTTGAGTATCTTCGCTTAAACGACCTTCTCTAAAACTTATCAAACGTTGAAAAGGTGTCAGAGTACTCTTCTCTATACTAAACTTCTTTTCTTGTCGGCCAGCCATCGTAACTGGCTGTGTTTGCTGATAAGAATTAAACCATTTCTGCTGCTGAGTATAACGATTTAGGTTTATGTAGTCTGTACTTGACTTCACTGGACTAAAACACTGTTCTAATACTTTTTTTGAAATGATACACGGCGAATTATAAATTCGATCGACTGCTAATAAATCCAAAACATGAAGGTAATTTGAAGCCGTTTGCTCAATACTGCTATGCCCCATCCAAGAGGCGAGCACCTGCCATTTATGTTGAATAATCTCTTCTTGAGCACGTGCTTTCATACCAAACAATAAATCCCTCATCTTTTTTGCTTTTACCCAAGGACAATCTGTGTAGGTCTTGATCATTTCTTTTGAACCGAGCAAAGTTATTGCTAGATAGTTAGCAGCACTGTGGCGTAATGTATGAAAACTAAAGCCATGATGCATACCTAATATTTGACTAAACAAATCTACTGTAATTTTGCTGATACATTGATCAGTTAATACACGATGATTCACACTAAAAAGTAGATCATCCTGCTGATTAACCAAATATTGCTCATAACGATGTTGTATGTAACGTTGTACTACTAAAAACTCATGTTCTGACAATGCAATTTTCAATGGTATTTGACGATTCGCACTTCGCGTTTTCAGACGGCGATATGAATTGTCTTGGATATGAAGCGTGATATTATTAAAAACTGTATTTTCTTTTTCTTTATAAAGTAGCTCTGGGCAAATAATATCTTGTATTTTAAGACAACGAACTTCATTTAATCGAAGTCCAGTTCTATAACTTAGTAAATACATCAGCTTTAAACAACTCAGATGATCGACCCACTCTGATGCCGTTGGCTCTTGACTTAAATTTTCTAGTTTTTCCAATAATTTGCCAAATAGCAAAGGACTCACTAGCCGTGCATTGCAAATTTGTAAATGCTTAAAACTTGAATTCTGTAACACCAATACCCCTGGAGCATCATAATTCTCTATACAGAATTGATGAAAATCTTTTAGGCGACCAAAACGGTATTCTGCGCTTTGGTGCATCTTACGAGAGGTTTTTCCTTTCACCGAATCTCGTTGAACTGCTTTTTCATCACGTTCACTGCTGTATTTCAATAGCTGCCGATATAAATCCTCATAGTCATCTATGGATTGTTGCTTTAAATCTAATTTATTGAGCCAAATCTCAAATATAAATTCTTTGCCAAACGATCCTAAGTAGCTTTCAATAGTTGATAATTGAAGCCCTCGTTTTTTTAAATGCATTAACCAGTGAATTAAGCGTAGTTGAGCATCAATTAAAGACTTTTCCTCCGTATTAGCATCAACTATCTTCTCCTCTAACACCCTTCTAGTTTCTTGCCAAAAACGTAGCGTGCGTTCTTCTTTATTCCTCTTTTTATCTAAACGCTCAACTTTTTGACCTTTACGTTTCTTTTGACCAAACAACATCAACTCATACGGAATCGTTTGTAATTTGCTTTGAACAGTCGGAACTTCAGGAAGTAACTGCTCTTGTTCAAAATGAATAGGGCGATTATCTGGTTCTGTGACTTGATTGTAATCATTATTCCACAGCAATCTAAATTCGGATGGCCTTAAAGCAACAGTATTAATCTCTTGCTGAAGCACATTACTCAAAAATATATCTATGCTGAGGTTTGGATTAAATTCGAGTACCATTTGCACATCATTAAATGCACGAAATCCACGGCGTTTAATTTGATATTGCAGATCCCCAAGACTTTTTTTCCTGCCTATCTTACTCAAGCTTTCTAAAATACAATCTTCAACTGAATGTTGCAGACAAAATTCTTTCTGAGAAGCTTTCAACTTTTTTAAATATTGCAAAATGAACTGCGCATATGGGTTAAAAAAAACATGTTTCCATTGGTACAACTTTCCCTGTTCTACATCGTTGCCATATTGAGAGTTTTCAACACGATAATGTAGTAACAATGGATTAGTGATTTTTTTGTAGTCCGAATGGTATAACCGAAAACAATTCAGATCTGTACCAAGCTCAATGGCCTCCTGCAATTGCTTCTGAATAGCAATCAAATGCTGTTCATCTGCACAGCCTGAAATATATATAAAACTTAAGCATAAATTTCCCCATAAGTACTTTGGTTCATTCCAATATTCAAATGAATCTTGCCAATACTGCCTTAATTCCTTAAGTACATGGATATGTAGATGCCCCTGTTCTAACCGTGACTCTGTACTCTCAATTTTTCTAGGCAGTACGATCCGTTTAGTATGTGGATTTAGCTTAATTCTGTATGATTTTTTATCTACATTCTGGTTGAATTGCTTCCTTCTTTTATTAAATTCATCTTCAGTAAATTGCATCAGTTTTGATTGTTCGTCTCGGCTCAACTTTTGACTCAAACAATCAACACTATCTTTAATGTCATGCCATTTTTCAGCGATCTGCTGATCAAGTTTTTGCTGCATTTCTTTCGTCAATACTTCAGGTGGAGAAGGCTGTCTATCTAGCGACTTTTTCACCATTTTATGAATATCAACAAATAGATCATCTAGTTGTGGTTTTATTAGTTCTTTGATTTTTTGCATACAACTATTTTCGCTCTAAGTGTTTAATCGATAAAGATTTGACATTATCTTGCAATTGCTGGCGGGCTTGCTGTACATAGACATTCGGGATAAGTGAAGAATGCGGATGAAAAGCCTCTCGGTCACGTTGGTCATGACCATACAGGGCCTGAATTAAGTGAAAAGCTAATGCTGGTTTACCCTCTTGCTGCTCATGCATCAAAAAGTTCATGTCAAAATGACGTAACCAATTCGAATACATATTCTTTGGAAAGACTCCTTGCATATATGAATTCACCCATTTTCTCGATAAAGGGATTAACTTAATTTTCCTGCTCTGCCATTCTTTGACAGTTATCGGCAAGATATCTTTACTAAAAATGACCTTACCAAAAAGATCATTTACAGTTATCTTCTTCTTTGCAAAGACTTGTCTAAAAAATGAACCGTACGCTTCAATAATTTGTTCTAAAAAGGCAGTGTAATTTTGCAGTGTTTTTATGAAAAAATCAGATAAAGGGATAAAACGACCATCTTTTCTTGCTTTACTATTTTTTTTATCATTCACATATAAAAGCTTGAGCTCAACACAATAATCATCCAAATTCCCCAACAGGTTTTTTTTAGGCCGACTTGCCAAACTCAACAAACTGATATGCCACATCCAACACGCATATGCATTAAGTTGATTAATAATGTGCTTATCTTCTTGGATGTTTTCGTGACAATGTCTATGTAAAATATGGAATTGCTCTTTCACAAAATTGGGTTCAAGTGCCAGTTGGCTCCCTATCCTTCCTATAGATAATGCAGATTGCACTTTGAATTGTTGTTGCAATATTTTTAGTTCAGCCGCGTCTTCAGTAAAATGTGTGGAATGTGGTGTAAGTGCTTTTTCTAAAAAGGCTAGATATGTGCTACTGAGTTGAGTTTTCGGTAGCCCGCCATAATAGATACCAGGCATGTGATGCTGACTATCCCGCCCAGCAATTACATGAGCAAGATATTCATTATATGTTTCATAATATATATGAAAATATAATTGAGCCTGCAGTTTTTCTACAGTGATCGAACCTACAAACCGATTATCAAGCCAATTCTTAAGTTTCGTATTAATGTGTGTTGATGAAATTAGTGGATTCGATGCTTGTTCTATATAGTCAAACCAAGCAGAAGGTAAATGTAGTTGATGTGTCATCACTTCATTCCACCGCACATGATTTAAGCTCTTAATCTTCTGCTCTGTAATTTTAAGATTTAATTTGAGTAAATATTCGCGACGTCTACTTGAACCATTCTGGATCAAAATTCCATCTTGAATAAGCTCGTTAAAATCCATCAGTGCGACGGGTGATAATCCCGTCAAAAGTGACAATAAACATGCTGCAGCGATTGCAGCATCCCTCCAGTGCCCGGATAACTCGGTTCTCAACACATAAACAATTTGCTTCAGTATATCTGGCGCCAAATAATGTGGATTTGTAACAAAAGGAGCATGACGGCGCTGGCGATGCCGCATTAGATGCGTCGCATTATCGCTGAGTATATAATTTAAATTTTTAGACTTTTCATCTTCTGAATAAAACTCCATTTCAGGATCTAATAGATCAACTTCACCCTCTTCATCTTTGTGAAGAGCGGCATCATAAATACTGATCTTTGCGTTATGTCCAATATCTACTTGCTTACCCGTTTTAATTTCACGAAATTTTTTGAGTTCATTTTTCGTCGGCCATTGCAAAACTTTACTTTTTTTTGACTTACGCTGACGATGAACAACACGACGATCATCAAGTCTTTTAAAAATTATTAATAGAGCCGATAAATACTCTATGGCTTGTACTTGTTTGAAATCTTTAATATTAAAAAGTTGATTACGATCCTCTTTTTTCAAATTACGTTCGTATATGACATAACAATTTAGCAGCTTACTGCATTCATGAAATAATTCAGCATTATTAGAATCCAGCACATATCGTGAGACATAGCGTAAGAGGTCACAAACATGCTTTTGCTTATTCTCAGCTTTATCAATTTTTGCAAATTCTTGATACTGCCGATATGTTAAAAAACTCGCTTGTAAAATCAAATAGCGTTGCGATGACAGCTCTTGTGTATTACTAGTATCTGGACATGCAAAAAAACTCACAGCAGCTAAAAAAGAATACTTACCAATCTGCCTAGTGCCTGATATATAGCTATAAATTTGTTGTGCTAATTTGTATAGAGCGTAGACTTCTTCATATAAATCATCTGATAGATCGACAAATTGTGTATTCACAACATCATCATGTAATAGACAATAATCTTGTTGAAATTTTTCTGCTAAATCTAAGAATTGCTCTTCTGTTTCAATCTTGGGCATATTCGCTTTCGCTTAATTTTTTATCAAATTGCATTGGTTAAATTCATTACGATCTGAACAATTTGGTAAAAGTTGATCTTTGATTGAACTTTTTGTCAGCTTAAAAAATCTAGCAAAAAATTTAGCATCTAGCTCTTTCTGAGCTTTTCTCTCAAAGCACAAGTGTTGCTGTGATTTTTCGATAAAATCATCAAGATTATGTATCAACTGTAAGATTGCAACATAATTAGAATGTACACGTAAGCATGGCTCCGTTTGCATTAATAGCAATATTTTTTGCCAAATTTTCACATAGATTATTTTGAACTTTGCTTGTACTACTACTTTCTGGCTCTGTTTAATCTTTTTGATTTTCAGTAGTTCTGAGTTAATTTTTACTATCTTAAATTGAACATTTTGTCGCTCAAAGCAAAAGGGCATGATAAATTGCCCCATAAATATCTCTATATTTTTTACTAAATAGTCAAATTTTAACATTTTTATCGATATAAAAAATGAGCATATCTTTGTATATTAAAATTCATTTAATTTATCAACTAAATTTTCTCAAAATTACAATTATCAACAAATACATATGGTTTACTTATCATGGGTGGTCTAAATTTTAAAAATTCTTCCACTTTTTTTTAGTTTTCTGTTATTACATGAAACAATACCGTTGTATTACATTTTGAAATGCTGTGTATGCAGCATTGATCAAAAAGATTCTCTGCTATACTTACTTCACGTGTAGCATCAATGGAGTTTCGAAATGCTCAGAACCACTGAACAGAAAAAAAAATATATTCAAGCGACACGTGCGCAAAACTATCAAGCCAGCCTAAAGCTTGAAGGCATTACAACGACAGCTCAAACAACTCAACAAAGTAAAGCTGAAATCTTGCAAAAATATAAGAAGTATTCGCAACCCGAAACTTAGTCAGGTGCATGTATGGATAAATATGGGGAAATGGGTGACAGCCTGTATTGTTACCCTGGCACAAATATCCTAAAGAACAAACTCAATATTCATGATGAACAAATTTTAGAACAAGCTGAACTAGAACTGTCTGGATTGGCAAGTAACTTAATTGAATATGCTGAACCACCTTACGACTTACAATACTTAAAATCAATTCATGCGCAGCTCTTTGGCGACTTATACGACTGGGCAGGAAAGTTAAGACAAATCGATATTTCCAAAGGTGACACCCGTTTTTGTAATTTTTCCCGTATTGAAATTGAAACCAATAAACTACTCAAACCGCTTCAAGAAAAAAAATACTTTCAAGGCTTAGCACCACAACAACTGATTCCTCAACTTGCCGACTTGTATTGTGAGCTTAATGTCATACACCCATTCCGTGAAGGTAATGGACGTACACAACGGATTTTCTTTGAGCATCTGATTGCTCATTGTGGTTATGGTATTGATTGGTCTCGCATTGACTCTCAACAACAATGGATTCAAGCCAATATTGAAGGTTTTTATGGTAATTTAAATCCATTAATTAAGATTTTTGAAATATGCTTTATTCAAAATACCTAAAATTTAAGTAGTCGAAGCCCACAATCCTTAATGAGCCATCATCTTTGCTTCAATCCACTGATTAATTTCCCAAATAAACCAACAATCACGATTCTTAGAAATCTTAATACTCTTCGGGTAATTTAGGATCGTAATATTCAGATTACTTATCCAGAATTGAATAGATCGTTAACTTAGATAGACTTTTAAGCAATGTAACTTGCCGCATGTTTATCAACATATGTCTCAAAAAAGTCTGCCCATACATAGATTTATGGCGTTTAGTGCTTAAATTTCAGATTAATCTTCGTCTGATGACCTGAATGGATGTTACAGATTACATGCAGGTGAATTACTCTGTGGCTGTATCATGGCTTTTGTGCAATCCAATCCATTTGATCCGAATGTTCTCTTTTGCAATAAAGCAGCCTCTTCTGCTTTTCCTGAACCAACGAACTATGTCATTGATTTGATTCAACCGACAACAGTGATGCTGAATCAAATCTCCAAAGAAGGGATTAAATGCAAGAAATGTGGTAAGAAAAAGATAGGGGATGGAAGTTATTATCCGTCTAATTGGAACCAGCCCATGAGTCGAGATCAGTTGAGTAAGAATCATTTTAAATGAATAAGAGAAGGATGGCTTACCTCACTTCTCCGAATAACAATGCTATGCTTTTCAACCAAGGTTATAAATTGGCAACTACATTTCATTCTTCTTCATGCTGGTCCTATAGCCTGTAGACAATTACTACATCATTTGCATTCAATGCTCAATACAGCCTGTCAGCAGAACCGCAGCGATACTTTTTTTCGTGCATACATGTAGTGTTTAAATCCATTCATTTTTCAATGATCCTCTGCCGTTTATCACATTTATGGTCGATCTTTAACCTTGTGAAAAATGCACATACCGATCCCTTCAAACTGTCAAATTTATGTATGCATGACATTTAAAGAAAATTATCTGATCAATTTTTTTAGGTAAAATTCATCAAGAAAAAGTTATTATTATTCATAACATCACCAATAACCACATAAAAACAATAATTTAATAAATTATTCTTCCAATTTTTTTATATTTAGTGTTATTCGCATAGGTAAATGACATGCCTATAAAGCATATTAATAAAATTCTTTTCATCTTAATCCCTCTCAAATAATTAGAATATCAACTGTATGATATTTAATAAAAGCCAACATGGCTTAGACTATTTCCAAATATATAAAGTAAAGCCAACAAAACTTTAAATGTATATAAAAAATGGTTAAATAATTGCAAGGGGGGCTTTAAAACGTTTTAATCGTAAAGCATTTCCTAGTACAAATATTGACGAGAGAGCCATTGCACCAGCAGCAAATACAGGAGAAAGTAGCAGTCCAAATTGCGGATAAAGTACACCTGCTGCAATAGGAATCAGAGCTGCATTGTAAACAAATGCCCAAAATAAATTTTCACGAATATTGGTTATAGTCGCTTTGCTTAAAGCGATAGCATTCGGCACTCCTTTCAGGTTGCCAGACATCAAAACCACATCAGCAGCTTCAATAGCTACGTCTGTACCTGTACCTATCGCTAAACCAATATCTGCTTCTGCAAGTGCAGGGGCATCATTAATGCCATCTCCAACATATGCGAGTTTACCATATTGATTTTTTAATTTTTTAACGGCCTCTATTTTACCTTCTGGTAAGACTTCTGCAATAACCTCATCAATACCTAGTTTTTTTGCAATCGCTTGAGCTGTATGACGGTTATCACCTGTAATCATGGCAACCTTTAAACCTAACTGGTGTAACGCTTCAATTGCAGCAAATGTTGATTCTTTAATTGGATCTGCTACAGCAATAATGGCAGCAAGTTTCTGGTCAATCGCAACATAGAGAGGGGTTTTTCCTTCTTCTCCCAAACGATCCGAAAATTGAGAAAAAACATTAGGATTCAAACCTAGTTTTTCCATATATCGATCTGCACCAATATGAACCAAATGTTCAGACACCGTTGCTTCTATTCCATAGCCCGTGACTGACTTGAAATCAGCAACAGGAGACAGGATTAATTCCTTATCTATAGCGGCTTGTACAATTGCTCGAGCAATAGGATGCTCAGACTTTGATTCAACGGCTGCCATAAGTGAAAGTACGGCATTGTATTCAAAACCTTCTAAGACATGCAGATCAGTTAAAATTGGTTTCCCTTCAGTCAGAGTCCCGGTTTTATCAACTGCAACCACTTTAGTTTCTTTGAGCAGCTGTAAAGCTTCCCCTTTACGAAATAAAACACCCATTTCAGCACCACGCCCAGTTCCCACCATGATTGATGTCGGCGTTGCCAGCCCCATTGCACAAGGACATGCAATAATGAGTACCGCAACAGCATTAACTAAACTAAAAGTTAGGGCTGGTTCAGGGCCGAAGATAAACCACGTAAGAAAAGTTAAAAGAGAGAGACCCATGACTACAGGTACAAACCACATGGTAATTTTATCAACCAATGCCTGAATAGGCAGCTTGGAACCCTGTGCCTGTTCAACCATTCGGATGATTTGAGAAAGCACTGATGAACTACCAACAGAGGTGGCTTTGATATTTAAGCTGCCACTTTGGTTAATTGTTCCTCCTACCACAGTAGAGCCTATCGTTTTTTCAACGGGCATAGGCTCGCCAGTAATCATGGATTCATCAATAAAACTTTGGCCGTGAATAACTTCACCATCGACAGGGATACGCTCACCTGGTCTAATCTCTACAATCGTTCCTGTTTGAACTTCGGCAATCGGAACTTCTATCACCTGATTATTGAGCTGTATTCTGGCAACTTTAGGCTGCATTCCAACTAGATGTTGAATTGCTAAAGACGTTCGGCCTTTTGCCTTGGCTTCAAAAAATCTACCTAATAGAATTAAAGTGATAATAACCGCTGCAGCTTCATAATAAACATTGACCGTGCCTTGTGGCAGGACACTTGGAAAGAAAGTAGCAACCACTGAATAAAGATAAGCAGCCAATGTTCCTACAGCCACCAAGGAATTCATGTCTGGTGCTAAGCGGAATAAACTTGGGATGCCTTTTTTGAAGAAGCGTCGGCCTGGAAAAATTAATGCTACTGTGGTCAAGAAAAATTGCATTAACCAGCTATTTTGTTGGCCAATGTTATCCATCATAAACGTATGAAAGGCGGGAATCAGGTGTGATCCCATTTCTAAAATAAAAACGGGTAGAGTCAATAAGACTGACAAAATTAAATCTTTTTTAAGTTTTTCTAATTCAATATTCTTTTTATCTTGAAAGCTTTCCGTAGTTTGATGAACTGACTTTGCTTCAAACCCTGCTTTGGTGACAGCCTGAATTAACGAGTCACGAGTGACAGATGAGCTTGCCTGAATAGTCGCTTTTTCAGTAGCCAGATTTACATGAGCTGATTCCACACCCTCAACAGATTTTAAGGCCTTTTCTACTCGACCTACACAAGAAGCACATGACATACCCTCTATCGTAAGCTCTATCGGTTGCAATACTTCCACTTCGTAGCCTGCTTTTTCTACGACTTTAATCAAAGTAGCGCGATCAAGTGGTTGATGTCCATAAATGACTGCTTTTTCGGTTGCCAGGTTTACATGAGCTGATTCAACCCCCTCAGCAGATTTTAAAGCTTTTTCCACACGCCCTACACAAGAAGCACATGTCATCCCTTCAATCTCTAATGTTTCACAGTAGCGTGGCGTATCAGTCATTTCGGTACTCATATACGATCTCTATCATTTAGATATGCTGAGTTCTATATGCGAAGATCAGCTCGAACCAAGATAATTGGGAATTCAGGCAGCACTTTTATTGCAAGCAAGTACAGATTTTATCTGTACGATGAGAAAAACAAGAGTAAGTAAAGTGATAAGGGATTACCACTTTACTCTAACAGAGATTAAGCAGGCTCAGCTGTAAATCCACGCTCACTGAGAGTGGCAATGACTTGATCCTGACTCACCGTTGTGTTGATTTCAACGATACGGTTTTGTAAATCAATATCGAGTGATGCATTCGAGTCGAGCTCTTTAATTGCAGTAGTAATGCCTCGTGCACAACCACCACAAGTCATATTAGCGATGTGAAATTTCATATGTTGCTCCTTTTTAACAAAATATTTGTTTAAACCATTAGAACAGTAACTCTAAACTTTCACCATACAACCAGCCTTTCTCTGAATCAGTTACTTGCTGTAACTTGGTCTGTTTACATCCATAGTTTTCATCAGAGTATTCTAAAGCATAGCGTTCTAATGACTACAGTAAAAGTACTTAACCAACATTAACGTGACTTAAAAATGACATTTTTGTCATCTACGATCACTTTGAAATTTATAAGATAGTTATTTCAATCAATAGTAGTGAACTGAATAGATGAGACTCTTATGGATTGAAGCTAAAAACCGGTGACTACCTTTAATGTATAAATGCCTTATGATGCGATTTTACTGTTCTGATTGTCGTAAGCTGGCAGTCCAGTAGAAACTTTATTGCTCAGCTACAAAAGATAAAAGTACTAATGTTAAATTTCCTCAATAACCTTATTTTGAAATTCTCTTATTCAATACCCACTACTGTTGTTATATAGCCGGTTGTTAATAGAATTGATAGGCCTAATAACATCTCAAATAAAATGGCATGACTAAGGTGTTTAGCGAATTTAGGATGTTGAAGACGCGGGGTGAAATACCATTTGTTGAAGGCAGCTAAAAGTAGAATACTTATAACAAAAAACATTTTAACCATGAAACCATAGCCATATGCAGTATTGATTAAGGTATTAAAATCTTTAATTAAAAGAAGAGCTACACTAGCGCCACAGGCGATTAATATCCCAACAATGAAAGCAGCAATACGTCCAAATACATGCATGCGATCTTTTAAAGGTAAACCACTTATTTCCCGGCTGGTTTTCCATAACGGATACAAAGCCCCCATCCATAACGACATAACTAGAATATGGATTGATAATAAAATTTGAGCAAGTAAGGTTAAATTAGCGACATGTCCGAGCTGGGAAAAACTAAAAATAATCGGGATAAGTAAAATACAAAATATTGAACTTTCAATTATAGAAAACTCACCTTTGTTCCTGTTAACTTTAACCACCATGAGAAGAAGTAAAAGAGCAAAACTAATAGAACGAAGAACGTATATATACCCCGTCGGAGTATTAACCAATATATTAATATACGTGGGGTCCACCATACCTGTAATACCAGTATTGGCAAAACTACCAATCAGAATAAAAAATCCCAAGGTACTGGAAATTAGGCCTAATCCAGCGCCAATTGTAATATATTTAAGAATCGATTCTTTTAGTTCAAGATATTGTCTAAGTAAAAAATAGCAAAAGGCTCCACCAACGACAAAAGCTACACTTAAATATAAAATAACCTTAGTTAACCAAGTGGCCCACATCCAATATTCAGAAATCATTATTTTTGTCCATTCTAGAACAACATGCCAGCACCTCACTGACATGTTGAAAGGTAATCAATTCTTATTTAGTTGATTTGATAGTGAAACTATATTCACCATTCATGTTGTGACCATCTTTCCCCATTGTTGTCCAGACAACGGTATATTTACCTTTTTTCAGTTTCGGAAGAGCGACATCAAAGGATTTCTTTAAGTCATGAGTAACTTTATATTTTAAAGGAACATCTCTTCGCTGAGCATCCAGTAACTTAATATTCATCAACATAACCTCTGCACCAAAGTTAAGGGTCAAGTTCTTTGGTTGACTAAGGATAGATGCATTTTCCGCAGGAATCGCACTCACTAAACTCACATGAGCGAACGTAGTTGTAGTAGCCACAATCATCGTTGCAGCTACTACAACATTACGTAGAGCAGTCATTTTATTTTGAAATAATTTCATTTACGTTTCCTCTTGATTCGTTAGTTCATTAGAGATGACTTTATAAAATCTATATTTAATGAGACCACATCATCTCCTCTTATATTTCAATTATTAGTGAGAGACAGAAACATAGCGATGACTTCAAAATTACATTTTTGTCATTTTTAAAATTTAAAATCTTTAACTATTAAAATAATCTTATTGAAAAATAATGATCATTTAACAAACAAATTATGTAGGTGGTTGATTTATGAAATGTAGTAATCATTTTGTCTAAGAAAATAGTAGCTATTTAATTTTTTATATTTTAGTGGCTTTGTTGCACAAACATTCAAAAGCTAAACTTCTTCCAAGTTATCTAAATTTAAGTGGCAACTTGGGTGTGAGGTCGACCTAAATCTGTAAATTTATTTAATACGGCCACACGTGCATGAATCTCATTGACTTGGCTTTGAAAGTTTCTCGCACGGAGTTTATCGCCTAATAATTTAATGCAATGCATCTTGGTTTCTATCAGACTTCTGCGATGATAGCCTGACCAATTTTTCCATATTGTTCTTCCTAAACGTTTAACTGTTCGAAGTAATTCATTTCGCTCTAGCGAGCTGGTCTTCGTATCTTTCCAAGGTTTCGCATTTTTTCTTGGCGGAATCACCGCATGTGCTTGTCGGTCTGCAATTACTTGACGGCATTGCTTGGTGTCATAAGCCCCATCAGTATAGACAGAGTCAATCTGCTCATCTTGTGGAATCTGATCGAGTAAATCACCAAGCACTTGTGAATCACTCACATTATTTGTAGTGAGTTGAATAGCGCGTATTTGAAGGGTTTCAGCATCTATACCAATATGAAGTTTAGGCCATTGGCGACGATATTCAGGTTGGTGTTTCTTACGCTTCCATTCACCTTCGCCTAGAAACTTTAAGCCAGTAGAATCGACGAGTAGCTGGAGGCCATTACTGCTTTTTTGATAGTTAATTGCAATATCAATATGCTTTTGTCTTCTGCAGATGGTGGAATAGTCTGGTGCTGTCCAATCTAATCTATAAAGATGAATGAGACTTTGCACAAAGCCAGTGACCATGCGTAAAGAAAGATGAAATAAGGATTTGATCATTAAACAGCATTGGATGGCTGTATCTGAATAAGTTTGATTTCGACCATGTTTACCTTTGGGTTGAGCGTACTATTGAGTCTTGGGATCAAACCAAATTGAGAGATTTCCTCGATTTATTAATGCACTGTTATAAGAAGACCAATTGGTTGTACGATAGATTTTAGGTGTGGGCTTATTCATTTTAGAATTATATTGTGGAATAAGCCTTTAGAGATAGGTTTGTGCAACAAAGCCTATTTTAGTTTAAATATAAACATGTTATGTTTAATTTGATCTAATATAAATTTGTGGGCTAAGCACATGACTCAAACACGTCCAAGAATGACCAAATTATTTGAACAGCTTGGTTTAGCTTCTACTGAAGAAGCAATTGCAAAATTCATAGAGAGCCATCAGCTAGCTGGAGATGTTTTTTTAACACAAGCAATTTTTTGGACTGATGCTCAACGTCATTTTTTAGAAGAAAAACTACACTCTGATGGTGAATGGACGACAGTGATTGATCAATTAAATGAGTCTTTACATGAAAATTCAGTAAAATAATTTTCCGTTAGTATTAAGGATCTACATTCTTCCCTGCATTGAATACAACTCATTCATACAGTAGTACTGTTTTGGAGATGGAATCTCTATTATATAAGTAGTAGATTCCTTACTCTGAAATTTGGATTATAAACCCTAATATTAAAAATAATCTTCTTTACCTTCTATCTAATAAATATACCAATAAGTTTAATAATTAAATTATCCACCCTTTTTTCTATAAAAAACTATTTTGATCAACTGTATTTTTTCTTTAAAGGAATAACAGTGTAAATTACATTAAGAATGTGTCTCTAACTAGCCTTGGAGTCATCTAATCATTTCATTTTTATTTTTTTAAGCACATAAAATCATAACAACTTTAATAGTTTTAAAAGATTAATATTAAATAAAATTTTTGTCATCTCAGCATAGACTATATATTTCGAGAAGATCTCAAAATTACATTTTTGTCATTTTTAAAAATAATTAATTAATAGTGCTAAAATTTTTAAGAGAGACAGAGAATAACCAAAAATTTCATCAGTTTAGTAGTCAAATTCCTAGACTCTGTTCAGTACTAAAACATAGCTTTTACTTCCAAATTATTTAAAGGAAAAAATTATGATGAAATTCAAAAACATTTTTTTGGGCTTATGTATCGCAGCCGCGTCATTGAATACATTTGCACAGCAATCCGATGAACACAAAGATCACCACCCTGAAAAAACAACACCATCTGCAGTAACAATTAAGCAAACAGTTACCAGCACCACTGCTACAGATAAAATGGCTGCAATGGATCAACACATGAAGGCGATGCAAGCCATGCATGAGAAGATGATGGCTGCAAAAACCCCACAAGAACGTCAGAAACTTATGGCTGAGCACATGAAACTCATGCAACGAGGTATGAGTATGATGAAACAGATGGGCAGCCAAAGCATGAATGCAAATATGGCTGACCGTCAGCAGATGATGGAAAAACGTATGGACATGATGCAATCCATGATGCAGATGATGATGGACTGTATGCCTCCGTCAGCAACTAAATAGTTACCCATGAATTAGGGGAAAGCACCATGAATCACCAACACCAAGAAAATAATTCAGTACCTAACTTTTGGTCTACACGTTATGCCATTGGTCTAATCGTGCTGGGTGGTATCGCAGCTTATTTTCTATTAACGGAACATTTAGCCCACGTTATCGGTGCTTTGCCTTATTTATTCCTTTTAGCGTGTCCACTGATGCATATTTTTATGCATGGTGGTCATGGGCATAACCACTCGCAGCAAAAAAAATCCGATATATCTGATAACAAAAAATAGCTCTTATCAGGAGATCCATCATGAATCATGCGGAATCGGCTTATGGTTTATGGACGCTGGTTATCATTAACTCAGCAGTTTTTATCATGTTCGCTTTCAGTTTTTTTAGACCTTCCACTGCGCGCGATTGGCGTACATTTGGGGCCTTTTCGGCTTTTATCATTGCTCTATTTGTCGAAATGTATGGTTTTCCTTTAACCATTTACCTGTTATCTGGTTGGCTTCAAACTCGCTTCCCTCAACTTGACTTACTTTCTCATAATGCAGGTCACTTGTGGTCAACGCTATTAGGTGAAAAAGGTGATCCACATTTTGGCATTTTGCATATCGCCAGTTACGTTTTCTTGGGCTATGGATTTTACCTGTTATCAACGTCATGGCACGTGCTGTACAACGCGCAACGTCAGCATTCTTTAGCGATCACAGGCCCTTATGCACGTATACGTCACCCACAATACGTGGCTTTTGTGATGATCTTGCTGGGTTTTTTATTGCAATGGCCAACTTTACTGACACTGATTATGTTTCCAATCCTACTCTTAATGTACAGCCGCTTGGCAATTAAGGAAGAGGCTGAAATGAGTAAACAGTTTGGCGCTGTCTATGACAGCTATGCTCAACAGACTCCGAGATTTATTCCAAAATTCGGCCATAAAACCACTTTACCATAAGAGAATTATTTATGTCAGATCAAAAAAATCATAACCAGGACCATATGGCACAGGCTACAACAGACGTACTGAAAGACCCAGTCTGTGGTATGACCGTCACTGAAGAATCGAAATACCATGAGGAATTTAAGGGGAAAACTTACTTTTTTTGCAGTGATAAATGTCAATCAAAGTTTCATAGCAGCCCGGTGCAATATATCGCTAAACCCGCAACGACGACTGCCGATGCACATACACAGCATCATCAGACTGTTCAACACGTTAATGCGGCAAGCACAACAGGTACGACCATCTATACATGCCCAATGCATCCAGAAATCAGGCAAGATCATCCTGGAAACTGTCCTAAATGCGGAATGACACTAGAGCCACTCATTCCTGAATTAGAGGAAGATGAGAATCCGGAGTTACGTGATTTCCGCCGACGCTTCTGGTGGACACTGCCATTGACCATCATCGTGACTTTTTTGGCGATGTTTGGTCATCAAATGAACCTGTTCAATATGGCTGTTCAGAGCTGGATTGAACTGGTGTTGTCACTCCCAATTGTACTTTGGGCAGGTTGGCCATTTTTTTCCCGGGGTTGGCAATCGGTTGTGAATCGCAGCCCGAACATGTGGACGCTGATTGGTTTGGGCACTGGAGCTGCATTTATTTATAGTGTGGTCGCAACCATTGCACCGCAAATCTTCCCAGACTCATTTATTTCCATGGGTCGTGTCGCTGTTTACTTTGAAGCTTCAGCGGTCATCATTTCATTGACCCTACTGGGACAAATATTGGAGTTAAAAGCACGTTCGCAAACTTCTGCTGCAATTAAGTCACTCCTTGGGCTCGCTCCTAAAACAGCTCGCCGAATCCTGCCTGATGGAACTGAAGAAGATGTTCCTCTAACGCATGTCCATGTAGGAGATTTACTCAGAATTCGCCCAGGTGAAAAAGTGCCTGTGGATGGTGTAATCACTGAAGGAAGTAGTTCAGTGGATGAATCGATGCTGACAGGTGAACCTTTACCGATCACTAAACGCATCGGTGATAAAGTCATTGGTGCTACCCTGAATACCAATGGTTCCCTAATCATGCGTTCAGAGAAAATTGGTTCAAGTACCATGTTATCCCAGATCGTACAGATGGTGGCGCAAGCTCAACGATCGAGAGCACCAATGCAACGTATGGCTGATCAGGTAGCAGGTTGGTTCGTCATGGCTGTAGTGACCATTGCCTTGCTTACCTTCTTTGGATGGGGACTATTCGGCCCAGAAGAATCAAGCTGGGTTTATGCATTAATCAATGCTGTGGCAGTACTCATTATTGCCTGTCCTTGTGCACTAGGCTTGGCAACTCCAATGTCTATCATGGTTGCGACGGGTCAAGGTGCTACTCATGGTGTGCTGTTCCGTGATGCAGCAGCCATTGAGAATCTACGCAAGATTGACACACTAATCATCGATAAAACAGGTACGTTAACTGAAGGACGCCCTGTATTCGATCGTGTGGTTGCCGCATCAGGTTTCGATGAATCTGAAGTATTACGTTTAGCCGCCAGTCTTGATCAAGGCAGTGAACACCCGCTAGCCGAAGCGATTGTAAACGCAGCACACGAACGTGGCCTGTCTCTTGAAACACCAGATAATTTTGAATCGGGCTCAGGGATTGGTGTTCGAGGTCAAGTGGGCGATCGTCAGTTAGCTTTGGGCAACACAGCACTGATGGAGCAATTGGGTATCTCGGTACAATCTCTGATTCCGCAAGCCGAAGAGCTGCGTTCGGAAGGTGCAAGTGTGATGCATCTAGCCATCAATGGTGAATTGGCCGGTCTGCTTGCAGTATCCGATCCCATCAAAAAAAATACCCCAGAAGCACTTGCCACCCTGAAGGAAGCGGGTCTACGTATCGTGATGGCAACAGGAGATGGTCTCACCACTGCCCGTTCAGTCGCAGCACGTCTAGGCATTGATGAGGTACATGGCGAAGTCAAACCCGCAGATAAACTAGAACTGGTCAGCAAATTGCAGAAGGAAGGTCGCATCGTGGCTATGGCTGGTGATGGCATCAATGATGCACCAGCCTTGGCTAAAGCTGATGTCGGTATCGCTATGGGAACCGGGACTGATGTTGCAATGAATAGTGCCCAAGTTACGCTGGTCAAGGGAGATTTACGAGGGATTGCTGTTGCCCGTTCACTTTCGGAAGCTACTGTTGGCAACATGAAACAGAACCTCATGTTTGCTTTCCTTTACAATGCTTTGGGTATCCCTATCGCGGCTGGCGTACTATATCCATTTACCGGTTGGTTGTTGTCACC
Organism: Acinetobacter sp. GD03645; assembly: GCF_029845285.1. Lineage (NCBI taxonomy): Bacteria > Pseudomonadati > Pseudomonadota > Gammaproteobacteria > Moraxellales > Moraxellaceae > Acinetobacter > Acinetobacter sp. GD03645. Next base: position 41,389 of record NZ_JAOCLL010000019.1, read on the forward strand.
GATGATTGCCGCCTTGGCTATGAGTTTGAGTTCAGCTTCAGTCATCACGAATGCCCTTCGCCTGCGAAATAAAAAGTTATGATAGAGAGTTCTTTTCTTCCACCAGATGTACCAGGTCTTATTGCAGCACTTGCCATCGGCCTGCTCATTGGTTTAGAACGAGGATGGAATGATCGTGAACTGCCAGAAGGCAGCCGAGTAGCAGGCCTACGTACCTTCACATTGACAGGATTACTCGGAGGAGTGCTCGGTCATTTACAGCCAAACTTTGGGCCTTGGCCACTAGTCGCAGCCGTATTAGGGCTTTCCCTTTTACTTACGGTATCCTACGCGCGTACCGCAAAAATTTCCGGTAATTTAAGCGCTACCACGACGATCGCGATGCTGTTGACATTAGTTTTAGGTGCATATGCATCCCATGGTAATGTTACTTTAGCATTAACCGCGGCTGTAATCGTCGCTGTATTTTTGGATCTCAAGCCAACCTTACACGGTTGGCTACGCTTGATAGAGCATCGTGAATTAACCGCATCCCTGCAGTTGCTGGTACTTTCTGTCGTTATATTACCCTACTTACCCAATACGGGTCTGGGACCTTTTGCTGCATTAAATCCTTACCAGTTATGGTGGGCAGTGATCCTGATTGCCGGACTCTCTCTGGCAGGTCATTTTGCCATGCGGCTCACCGGTTCAGAAAGAGGCATACTCTGGACAGGTCTATTGGGTGGTTTGGCATCTTCTACAGCTGCAACTGTCGCACTGGCACGCTATACACGCCAGCACCCCGTCATGGTCAGTGCTGCTATTTCTGGAACATTGGCTGCCTGTGGCATCATGTTTTTTCGTATGGTTGTGCTGATAGGCGTCATTGAGCCAGCATTGCTAAGCACTTTTGGTGGTGCAATGATGATTGCGGGAATCCTTCTGCTGGGTATGGCATTGTGGAGACAACGCCAAATTACCAGCGCTGAAAACAACGATCGAACAATAGAAGCAATGGCTCCTTTTGATCTTGGGACAGCATTCAGCTTCGCTGCTTTCCTGGCTGTCATGGCAGTCTTGGTCCCGGCAGCAAAACAATGGTTGGGCACCAGCGGCATCTTCGTATTATCGACTATTTCTGGGCTAGCAGACGTAGATGCTATTTTAGTCTCACTTGCCCGCCTGCATAGTACTGAAGGCTTAACAACAAATGTGGCTGCTGTCGCGCTAGGGCTGGCCACACTGAGCAACATGTTAAGCAAAGCGACAATTGCATGGATGACAGGGGGGGCACAGTTTGGCCGAGCTATCATATTTGGCTACACAATTGCCATGATAGGTGCTGGCGTAGCTCTGGCTCTCAGTTTGAACTTTATGTAAGGTCAACTCGGGTAAATGGAAGATGTTCAAAAAAATGAGTTAAAATGATTCCCCTTGCATGGATTCACTTTGAAAAACAATGGTAAAAATGATTCGACCATTGAGGGATTCAGCCTGGATGGTCGCCCCAAGCATATCAAGAATAGATTTTGTTATCGCGAGCCCTAAGCCGGTTCCTTCTTCTGTTCTTTGTCTAGATGCATCTGTTCGATAAAATCGATCAAATAACCTGGATAGTTGTTCAGGAGAGATTTCAGGGCCTTCATTTTCAATTGAAAATATTGTGTTATCTAAATTCTGTTGAAGTTTTATGCGTATTGTAGAATTCTTATTTCCATATTTAACTGCATTAGATAATAGATTGCTGAGTGCTCGACGTAACATAGCAGGATCACCTTTGACATTTCCAGATCCTGTTTGTTGAAGCGTCATATTTTTTTCGGCAGCTAGCGCATCATAGAAATCAAATAAGGCTGTAACTTCTTTAACCAGGTCAATATTCTGTAAGTTCTGTAATTTTAGGCCATGTTCTGCTTTTGCCAAGAAAAGCATATCGGATACCATTCGAGTCAAACGTTCTAATTCTTCTAAATTAGAAAATAGTACTTCTTGATAGGTACTGGTATCTCGTTTACGGGCAAGACATACTTGAGTTTGAGTCATTAAGTTATTAATCGGTGTTCTAATTTCATGCGCTAAATCAGATGAAAAATCGGAAAGCCTTTCTAAAGCTGATTCTAGTCTGTCGAGCATATCATTGAAGGCAATTGCTAATGATTTTAGTTCTGTTGGTGTGTGCTCAACTTCTAAACGTTCTGAAAGATGTTGGGCAGAAATGCCTTCTGCGACCTTAGCCATTTTTTGCACGGGTCTTAAACCTCTCCAGGTTGCAAACCAGCCTAAAAACATTAAACAAATCGTACCGGCTAAACCAATGTAAAAAAGTTGACGCTTAAAATCATTTAAAAAATGTAGATGTTCAGATGTATCGATCCCCACAATAATGCGTACAGATTGTATTTCAGTATTTTTGTTTATATCCGTGTTGTAGATCATGCCACGATAGGTCTTATTCTTAATTTTCCATTTAATCCAAGGGTTATTTGCTGACTTGATTAACTGTTGAGTATTAATGATTGAAGATGCTGAACTAAATAAAATCTGACCTGCCGGTCGTTCTATTTGGACCATAAGATCATGGTGTCCAACTAAAGCATCTTTCAAATATAGATCAAGTTCTGGAGAATTTTTAGGATGCTGTTGGAGAAGATTCTGAATAAGCTGGATTTTACCTTCTAATTGGGTACGATCTTGCGTTTCAAAATGATGCATCACTAATTTATGGATGAAAAACCCCATCATAATGAGAATGCATATAGTCGATAATGAGAAAATAATACCAATACGAAAACTGATAGATTTGAATAATTTATTATTCATCTTCTACCTCTAATACATACCCCATTCCTCGAATATTCTGAATTAACTTAGGGGTAAAATTACTATCTACTTTATTTCTTAATCGTTTAATAGCGACTTCAACTACATTTGTATCACTATCAAAGTTCATATCCCAAATTTGAGATGCAATAAGTGCTCTTGGTAGAATTTCACCTCTTCTACGCATAAAAAGCTCCATAAGCGCGAATTCTTTAGCCGTTAAATCAATGCGTTGACCTGCTCGTGTTACCCGACGTTTTCTCAAATCAAGTTCTAAATCAGCAATCTTAATAATATTATTATCTTCTCTTTGTTGCCCTCGTCTAAGGAGCGTTTTTATTCGAGCTAGAAGCTCTGCAAAAGCAAAAGGCTTAACTAAATAATCATCAGCGCCTAGCTCTAATCCTTTTACTCGATCTTCGATTTGATCTCGGGCGGTAAGAAAAAGAATGGGCATTGTTTTACCGCTGCTACGAATATCATTGATAATATTCCAACCATTTAGTCCAGGTAACATCACGTCTAAAATAATTAAGTCATACTCTTCAGAAAGAGCTTGATGTTTACCCGTTAACCCATCTGTAACCCAGTCCGTAATATAGCCAGCTTCGGATAAACCTTGCTTGAGATAATCACCAGTTTTTTGTTCATCTTCAACTAATAGTATTCTCATTTCCGAATCCTAAGTCATTCATTAAAACTATAATAACGTTATAAAACATCTGATCGAGATAGATTACAAAAATGTCATTTTCAAGTCACTTAGATGTTCAGTGCTTCACTTTATTGTAGTAGCAAGAAATTAACTTTTAGAGAAACTTATGAAAACTGTAGTGCGTCGTAGTCTAACAATTTTAATGTGTGCTGGAACTTTAATTGCTGGTACTCAATCTTGGGCAAAAGATGTATCAACCTCAAGTGCCACTAATACGGTAAAAGCACAGGAACCTTGTACAAAACCTTGTAAAATGGAAAAAGATGACAAGACTCAGCAAGATCATAGTCAACATCAGTCTCCTAACTCATCTGACATGTCAAAAATGGATCATTCTATGATGAATATGGACCATTCTAAAATGGATCATTCAAAGATGAATATGCCTGGTAGCAATAAATAATTTTATAAATAGCGAGAAAGAAGTATTAAAGTTTATACTAAATATTTGCTTTATTACTTCAATCTTGACCTTTCTAAAGGTGAGATAGAATGTCAAAAAAGTTAAGTCATGTACTCTTAATTGGAGTTGGTTTATTTTCATCAACTTGGGTAATGGCGGCAGTTAAAGAATATGATTTAACAATCGCTGAACAAACTGTAAATATCACAGGAAAACCGCTAAAGAGAATTACCGTTAATGGTAAATTCGTTGCACCACTTCTTGAATTTGAAGAAGGTGATGAGGCCGTTATCCGTGTTCACAATAAGTTAAAAAATCAGGACTCTTCAATCCATTGGCATGGCTTATTATTACCTGGAATTATGGATGGTGTACCTGGATTTAACAAATTTAATGGCATTGCCCCTAATAAAACTTATGAATATAAGTTTAAAGTCCGCCAAAATGGTACTTATTGGTATCATTCACATAGTAAAGGACAAGAACAAGACGGTTTATATGGTGCTTTTGTTATTTATCCTAAAGATAAAACTCCACTAACAGCTGCTGAAAAAACCGATAAAGATTACGTTGTTTTGCTTTCTGATTTTCATAATTCAACAAGTGATCAAATTATGAAAAATCTTAAAAAAGAAGCAGATTACTATCAGAACCGTCGCGAAACAGTATTCGATGTATTAAAACAAGTTAAACGTGATGGATTAAAGGCAACTTGGCAAGACCGCTCTATGTGGAATCAGATGCGGATGTTGAAAACAGATATGTCCGATGTGACTGGTTATACATTTTTAATGAATGGCAAAACACCTCAGCAAAACTGGACCGGTAACTTCAAAGCTGGTGAAAAAGTTCGCCTTCGTTTTATTAATGCTTCCGCTATGTCATTCTTTGATGTACGCATTCCAAACCTAAAAATGACTGTAGTCAGTGCTGATGGTCAACCTGTAAAGCCCGTTCCTGTAGATGAGTTCCGTATTGGTACTGCTGAAACCTATGATGTCATTGTGGAACCAAAACAAGCACATTACCAAATTGAAGCTGAATCTATTGATCGTACCGGTTTTTCAGTGGGAACATTACATGAAGAAAGCAGCCCAGCAGTCAAACAAATTGAGATGCCTAAATCTCGCCCTCGTGCTTTATTAACTATGGAAGATATGGGGATGAGCCATGACATGTCATCTATGAAAGATATGAATCACGATATGTCTTCTATGAAAGGCATGAATCACGATATGTCTTCTATGAAAGGTATGGATCATGATATGTCTTCAATGAAAGATATGAATCATGATATGTCTTCTATGAAAGGCATGAATCACGATATGTCTTCTATGAAAGGTATGGATCATGATATGTCTTCTATGAAAGGTATGGATCATGATATGCCGATGAATAGCGCTACTGTTAAGGCGGCTTCAGACAAGAATGATAATACCGTATTTGGATGGGCAAATGCTTCAACACCTGAAGGTAATAAAGCATTGCAATATAGTGATTTGCAATCGTTAGATCCTCAAAAAGACACTCGTGCAGCTGAACGTGAAATAGAGATCCGTCTTGGTGGAAACATGGAGCGTTATATTTGGACAATAAATGGTAAAAAATTTAATGAAGCCGACCCACTAGTGGTGAAGTATGGTGAACGTATTCGCTTAAAATTTGTCAATGACAGTATGATGGCTCACCCAATGCACTTACATGGCATGTTTATGCAGCTTGAGAATGGTCAGGATCCAAGCAATATGCCAAACAAACATACGGTAATTGTTCCACCTGGGAAAACGATAACCACTCTACTCACAGCTGATGAGTTAGGTGAGTGGGCTATTCATTGTCACCTGCTTTACCATATGAGTGCAGGAATGATGAATAAACTCATTGTAGCTCAAGTGGAAGATGGTAATTCTACAAAGACTGTTCCTCAGTCCCAAGTAAATGAGAAGGGAGTAAATCCACATGCACATCACTAATAATTTGTTTTCAAAAACAACTTTGATGATTGCGCTATTTGGATTATCAAATCTAACGTTCGCTAAAAATGAAACTCCTGTACAAGACAGTAATATTACAAAAAATATGAAAATTCTTTTACAGGAATCTGGAGGATTAAAGTATTCCCTTCAAGAGCGTTATCCAGAATATTATTCAATGGAAAATGCGGATATGGGGGATAAGAGTGTCCAGATTGCGCTTGAGAACTCTAACTCACCTCATGACAATCATCTTAAAGAACATGGTGGACAAATTTATCAAACGACAAAATTTGAAAATGAATGGATGGTTGATGAAGACGGTAAGGGCAACCTAGGAACAAAGTTTGAAACTTTAATTGGAACAGATGAAAATCGTCTATTTATTGAAGCCAATTCGGAAAAGTCAGAAAGTAATGATCCAAAATATGCTGTATCAGCACTTTATAGCCGTAACGTAGCCCCATTTTGGGATGTACAAGCTGGGGTAAGATATAGTGAAAATAAAAATAATAGCAGCAGCGATCGAGTGGATGGGGTTATTGGTATATTAGGTCTAGCTCCTTATTTCTTTGAAACACAAGCATATCTTTATGGCGGTGAGAATAATTTTTGGGGAGCAAGTTTTGAATTAGAACGTGATTTGCTTTTAACTCAGAAACTTATTACTCAACCTTATATCGAAGCAGATGTAATATTTAGCGATGATTCTAACTATGCTGCAAAATCAGGTTTATCAGAATTAAAAACTGGTATTAAAACGCGGTATGAGATAACTAAAAGAATCAGGCCTTTTATTGATGTGGCTTATCAATATGAAAAAGGACAAAAAGCTACCACTATGCAAGAAGCTACTGAGTCTGAAAAAGGTTGGAAATATGGTGCAGGTATCGAATTAGTTTTTTAAGGTAATATGACTTAGTATCATGAATGATAGCTTTGGCTATCATTCATGAAATTATTGCTATTTAATTTCAAATCTGTAAAACTAAAAAAGCTTAAATTTTGGTCTAAATCTATGCAGTGGTTAAAGACATGCCTATCGCTGTTTTTATCGTTTGCTATCCTGTTCGTCGGATCGGCTGCTGTTGCTTCGTCTGTACATAAGCGATGTTTAATGCCATCTGAACAGATGCAACCTATACCAATGGAAGCATCTCAAAATCAGGATACAATGCACACTGATTGTATGAAAGTAGAGACAAAGGCCAAAAAATCTTTACATGATCCATCCTGTATGTCTGAGCAGGAGTGCATTATGTCTTTTGCCAAGATTGCGTATACCCCTTCTCCGCAAGATTTTCTGTACGCAAAGGTGTTCCTTCCTATAGAGCGATCGGCTTTTTATTCTCTGGATCAAAACCTTCCTGCTCCTTTTCCTTCTGTTCTCTGGAAACCCCCACGCTCTATCTAATTTAATGATTCATCGTCATTCATAGCATTTTTATGGATGTTCTGCGCGTGCGCGTGTATATCATTTTAGAGCTAAAAATATGAAACTTTATAAAGAAAAGCTATCTCGCAGGGTGAGATGGCCGATAGGTGTGATCTGTTTTTCTCTAGTCTATGGTCAAGTCTATGCCCAGCCACTGACTTTGGATACAGCTTTGAAGCTTGCCGAGCAATATGCTCCAACTTTAAGAGTAAATAGTGCCCAAATTGAAGGGGCTGAGAATGTAGTTTTAGCTTCAGGTATTTTACCCAACCCTAAATTATTTGTCGGTTTGGAGAATTATCCTATATCTGGTGATGCGTCATGGTCAGTCACACAAGATGGCATGACCATGCAGAAAATTGGCGTTATGCAAGATTTTCCAAACCGCGCCAAAAGACAAGCCGAGGTCGAGTTAGCAAAAGCTGAATTGGGTTCAGTCACTGCTCAAACTGAGATTCTACGTATTGAGTTACGTCAAAAAGTTGCATCTGCTTGGTTTAAACGTTTTTATCTTGAGCGTAAATTGGCGCTATACGATGAACTGTTTTCAGAGAATCGATTACTTTCTCAGATGACCCAAACACAGGTCACCTCTGGTCGGACAATGGTTGCTGATGCACTTGATCCAAAACAAGAAGCCACGGTATTGCTTGACCAGAAGGATGATTTGCTTCGTGATTTAAATAAAGCCAAGCTAGAGTTGCATCGCTTGATCAGTGCAGAGCCTACCGAAAACCTTACTCAAATTGAAACCTTACCTGACCAAGCTCCATCCATCCATCTTGATTCATCAAAGCTGTATCATCATTTGCATCAGCATCCTGAATTAAAAGCTTTTCAGGCTGAAAAGAAAACTGCTGAAGCAAAATTGAAACAAGCTCAAGCTTTACAAAAGCCTGATTGGGGGATTGAGCTTGCATACCAGCATCGTGCCCCAGAGTTTGGCGATATGATCGGTGTACAACTGACAACTGAGCTTCCTGTATTTTCAAAAAAACGTAGTGGTCCCCTCATTCAGGCAGCTTTAGCCGAACAAAACCGGATCATTGCCGATCAAGAAGTTCAATACCGTGAATATCTCACCATGCTGGATGATGGGTTATCTGATCTTGATGCGCTTGATCAGCAAATTAGACGTGCAATGCAAATAAGTATTCCACTCGCTAAACAAAAAGTGGGTTTACAGTTGGCAAGCTACCAAGCTGGTAAAAGCAATTTGTCCAATGTCATTACTGCCCGGCAAGCTCTTTTAGAACAACAGCTGCGACTTATTGATCTTCAACAACAACAAGCAATTACAACAGCACAACTTTATTTTGCCTTTGAAGAGCCGACCTTAAACCATGCTGAGGAGCAGCTATAATGTTAAGAAATAAATTGGCAATGACTGTCATGGGAGTTGCCACAATTAGTCTTGTCGTAGGTGGCGGTGCCGGATATTGGTTTGCTCATCAGGAAGAGGGTTCTCAATCGGCATTGGTAAGCCAGAAGCAGGATGCTAAAGTGCTTTATTGGTACGATCCAATGAAACCAGAACATCATTTTGATAAGCCAGGCAAGTCTCCATTTATGGACATGCAACTGGTACCTAAATATGCAGACGAAAATACTGCGATGACGGATGAAAGTCGTCCTACAGTCAAAATAGATCCATCTCTTCAACAAAATTTAGCCATCCGTTACGGCACTGTTGAACAGGCTGTAATTGGAAATGCCATGTTTACTAATGGCATATTACAAGCAAATGAACGGCAAACAGCTATTTTACAAACTAGAGCAAGTGGCTTTGTTCAGCGAGTGTATGGGCATGCTGTTGGAGATATGGTGACCGAAGGAAGCCCTATAGCTGATATTTCAATACCCGAATGGACTGGAGAGCAAACTGAATTTTTAGCTGTGCTCCGTACTGGAGATCGTTCCCTTATTCAAGCAAGCCGTCAACGTTTGCAGCTTTTAGGAATACCACAAAATGTGATTCATCAAGTTGAGCGAACTCGTCGAGTGCAATCTAATATTACGTTAAGTGCTCCAGTGAGTGGATTTATTGATTCACTAGAAGTCCGCAATGGTATGGCTTTGGCTATGGGACAAACCTTGGCCACAATTAAAGGTATCAACCCGATTTGGCTAGAGGCAGCCGTTCCTGAAAAACAAATTGCTGGAATCAAACGAGGTATGAGTGTAGAAGCCAATTTTGCTGCTTTTTCTCAAAAAGTAACTGGCAAAGTTATCGACATTTTGCCTACCTTAGATACAACATCAAGAACTATTAAAGTTCGGATTGAATTACCAAATCCTAGTGGTCAACTTAAGCCAGGGATGTTTGCTTCTGTCAATATAATAAATAATCCCCAAAGCAGTTTGGTTGTACCAGAGCAAGCTGTTATACGGACAGGTACTCGGAATGTTGTCATTGTGGCTCATGAGCAAGGACGTTTTGAACCAGTTGTTGTACAGTTAGGGCAAAGTGATGGCAATAAAATTGCAGTCCTGCAAGGGTTGAAAGCTGGTCAGAGAGTAGTGATTTCAGGACAATTTCTGATTGATTCTGAAGCAAATTTGCAAGGCGTATTGGATAAGCTCAACACTGGGCAACCAATTGCATCATCTCAAACGATTAAGAGGTCAACATATCAAGGTCTTGGTAAAGTTGAAAAAGTCACAAATCAAGATATTACCATTTCACACCAAGCTATTCCTGAGTTGGGCTGGGGTGCTATGACCATGAGCTTTAAACAGCCCGTACAACCATTTACCCGAATTCAGCAAGGTGACCAGGTCAACTTTAGTTTTACAAAAGTTGGAGATGCTTACGTTATTTCTGACATTTCCAAGATGTCTATGGCATCTTTGAAGAACTAACGGGAGAACTATTATGATCGCTCGTATTATTCGTTTTTCAATTGCGAATCGCATATTTGTTTTGTTGGCAGCTTTAGTTTTGGCAGCTTGGGGAACTTGGGCTGTAAAGAATACACCGGTTGATGCTTTGCCAGATTTGTCTGATGTACAAGTGATTGTCCGAACTAATTTTCCCGGTCAGGCACCACAAATTGTTGAAAATCAGGTGACCTATCCTTTAACAACAACCATGTTATCGGTGCCCGGTGTTAAAACTGTTCGCGGTTATTCTTTTTTTGGTGATTCATTTGTATATGTCATTTTTGATGAACATACCGATCTTTATTGGGCCCGTTCGCGTGTATTGGAATATCTAAATCAGATTCAGGGAAGAATTCCTGCAAATGCGAAATCTTCATTAGGGCCAGATGCCACAGGCGTTGGCTGGGTTTATGAATATGCGTTAGTTGATCCAACAGGACAACATGACCTTGCACAACTGAGAAGCATACAAGACTGGTTTTTAAAGTATGAACTAAAGACATTACCCAATGTGGCTGAAGTTGCCACGATTGGGGGAATGGTGAAGCAATATCAGGTTGTCTTAGACCCAAGCAAAATGGCGGCTTTAGGTGTTACACAAAACAATGTCATTGAAGCGATTCAAAAGGCTAATCAGGAAACTGGTGGTTCAGTCCTTGAAATGGCTGAAACTGAATATATGGTACGAGCTTCTGGTTATTTAAAAACTTTAGATGATTTTCGCCAGATTCCACTACGAACAAATAGTTTGGGTGTTCCTGTTTCTTTAGGTGATGTTGCAACAATTCAACTCGGACCGGAAATGCGTCGTGGTATCACTGAGCTGAATGGACAAGGTGAAACGGTTGGGGGTGTCGTGATTTTACGAGCAGGTAAAAATGCACGTGAAACGATTACTGCTGTGAAAGCGAAGCTAGCTGAATTACAACAAAGTCTACCGAAAGGTGTACAAGTTGTTCCTGTATATGATCGCAGTCAATTGATTGATAGAGCAGTAGAAAATCTCAGCCATAAATTAATTGAAGAGTTCATTGTGGTGGCTTTAGTCTGTGGACTATTCCTCTGGCATTTACGTTCAGCAATGGTGGCTATTGTTTCTTTGCCGCTTGGGATTTTATCTGCTTTCTTGGTGATGCATTATCAAGGGCTAAATGCCAATATCATGTCGTTGGGTGGTATTGCTATCGCGATTGGCGCTATGGTTGATGCTGCAATTGTAATGGTTGAAAATGCACATAAGCATATCGAAACTTGGCAACACGAACATCCTGAGCAAGTCTTGGAAGCACAAGTCCGTTGGAACATCATTACACGTTCTGCCAGTGAGGTCGGGCCAACTTTATTTTTCTGTCTACTCATCATTACCTTATCCTTCATTCCTATTTTTACTTTACAGGCACAAGAAGGTCGCTTGTTCTCACCACTGGCATTTACTAAAACCTATGCAATGGCAGCAGCAGCAGGTTTATCTATTACCTTGATTCCCGTTTTAATGGGTTATTGGATTCGAGGGAAATTACCTTCTGAACAGCGTAATCCACTGAACCGTTTTCTGATCAAAATATACAGCCCTATGTTGGATAAGGTTTTAGCTCATCCAAAGACAATTTTACTTGGTGCATTGCTAATTTTCCTTATTAGTCTTTTCCCTTTAACACGGTTAGGTGGGGAGTTTCTACCCAATATGGATGAAGGTGATTTACTGTATATGCCTTCAGCTTTACCGGGATTGTCCGCAGCAAAAGCTTCTGAGCTACTCCAACAGACTGATCGAATGATTAAAACCGTTCCTGAAGTTGCAACAGTATTCGGTAAAGCTGGTCGCGCTGAGTCAGCCACAGATTCTGCACCATTAGAAATGTTTGAAACCACGATTCAGTTCAAACCACGGTCTGAATGGCGTTCAGGTATGACACCTGACAAATTGATAAAAGAACTAGATAAGGCAGTCCAAGTACCGGGTTTAACAAACATTTGGGTGCCACCTATCCGTAACCGGATTGATATGTTGGCAACTGGGGTGAAAAGTCCAATCGGGATTAAGATTTCAGCAAATGATCTGCAAGATATTGATCGGGTAGCACAGCAAATTGAACAAGTGGCTAAACAGGTGCCCGGTGTTAGTTCAGCTTTAGCTGAACGGCTCACAGGTGGTCGATATGTTGATGTCGATATTAACCGTATGCAGGCTGCGCGATATGGTCTCAATATTAAAGATGTACAGCAAATCGTCTCATCAGCGATTGGCGGGGAAAATATTGGTGAAACTGTTGAAGGCTTGGCACGGTATCCCATTAATGTACGTTACCCACGAGAGATTCGAGATTCACTGGAAGCCTTAAGAAATTTACCGATTCTAACAGAATCTGGTCAACAAATAGTCTTGAGTAGTGTTGCTAATATTCAAATTACAGATGGGCCGCCAATGCTTAAAAGTGAGAATGCCCGTCCAAGTGGTTGGGTCTATGTCGATGTACAAGGACGTGACTTAGCTTCGGTTGTACAAGATTTGAAGCAGGCCATAGACCAAAAAGTAAAACGTTCTTCTGCCATGAGCATTAGCTATTCAGGACAGTTTGAGTTCATGGAGCGTGCGAATGCTCGCTTAAAAGTTGTTATTCCAATTACTTTGATGATCATTTTTCTATTGCTCTATTTGATTTTTAGGCAAGTACAAGATGCTGTTCTGATTATGGCAACACTACCTTTTGCGTTGATTGGTGGTATTTGGGCTATGTACTTGAGTGATTATCACTTTTCGGTTGCGATTGCTGTTGGTTTTATTGCACTTGCTGGTGTTGCCGCAGAGTTTGGTGTAGTCATGTTGTTCTATTTAAAGCAAGCAATTGAGCATGCACAGCAAAGCCTATCTTCTTCAACGGCATCCTTAACAGAGCAACAACTCAATGAGGCAATTCATACAGGGGCCGTGCTACGTGTTCGCCCTAAAGCAATGACAGTCGCTGTCATTTTGGCGGGGTTAATCCCTATTCTGTTGGGGACTGGAACAGGTTCTGAATTAATGAGTCGTATTGCTTTACCTATGGTTGGGGGCATGATTTCAGCCCCTCTCTTATCTATGTTTGTTATCCCTGCGGCATATCAGCTTTTAATCAAAAGAAAACTATCAAAGAATTGATAGTTTTATTATTTCGTCTAAAGAGGTTTTATTATGTTGAAGTTTATAAAAATTATTGCTCTTGTTACCACTATTGCTGCATTAAGCGCATGTAGTAAAAATGAAGCATCAGAGCAGAAGAAAGCAGACGCACCTATGGAGCAGATGAATAAGGAGTCTTCTACCGCTACAACGGCTCAAGCCGTTGGCGTGATTACTGCTATTGATACGAAAGAAAATATTTTAACACTCGACCATGAAGCAATTCCTGCACTTAAATGGCCTGCAATGACTATGGGCTTTAAAGTCGCTGACCCGGTTTTATTAAGTGGTTTAACCGTAGGAGACAAAGTTGACTTTGAATTAAAAGCAGAAGGAGAAAATTATATAGTCATCACTGTGAAGGCTAAAAATCTATAACAGCCTTAGTATATGATGCCAGTAGTGCTATATCCTTTAGACGCTATTGGCATTTTTATAGAAGTTAAATAAGATCGCTTTAAAAATTCCAGTTTATATAGTTCAATTCTTGAATTTTATTTTATCAATTCCACTGTAAGGCAAGAAAGCATTTGAACCGTACCGGGTTTGTCGGAGAGTTTTTTATTTAAGTTAGGCCACCTGACCTAACGGGTTAATCTTATCATAGTACATTGCTTCAAAATCAAAAGGTGATACATAACCTAGTGCACTATGTACACGCTCTTTATTGAACCAATCTACCCAATTTAGTGTCGCAAGTTGTACATCCGCTAAACCTTGCCAATCTGCTTTTAGATATTCAATCACCTCTGTTTTGTATAAGCCATTCACCGTTTCAGCCAAAGCATTATCGTATGAATCACCAGTTGTACCGACTGATGCTCGTAAATTTGCAGCTTCTAAACGATTGGTATAGCGAATAGAAAGATATTGAACACCTCTATCGGAATGATGAATCACATTCTTTGGCATGCCTCGATCGTGCAATGCTTGCTCAAGTGCATCGAGTACCATATCTGTATTCATCCGTGTAGATACTTTCCATCCAACAATTGCTCGTGAGAACACATCAATAATAAATGCAGTATAAACCCAGCCTGAATGAGTTTGAATATACGTAAAGTCACTGACCTGAGAAGCACTGCTTCGCAAGGGTCAGGTCGATCAGCACTAAAATTACGTTTCACTAAATCATCTGCTCGTTTTTGGTCATCTCGGCTACGGGTGGTTTGTTTGTTCTTACCTCGCCAAACACCTTGTATACCTAGCTTTTTCATTAATCGAGCAACAGTACAGCGTGCAATAATATAGCCTTCACGTTTCAGTTTTTGCCAGACTTTACGTACACCATATCGACCTGAACTTTCCTTCCAAATTCGTTTAATCTCCTCAGCATGATGCAAGTCATGTAAATCTCGCTTTGCTCGATGTTCCCTTGCGAAGCAATGCTTCTCATCGCAGAGATCTAGAGTCCGGTAATAGGTTGAGGGTGCGATCGGTAAAATTCTACAAATCGCCTCGACTCCGTACAGCTCTTTATTATTATGGATAAAATCCACCATTATTTGTGTGGGCGGTCGAGCTCCGCCTGGGCGAAAAAAGCGGCTGCTTTACGTAGAATTTCATTGGCACGCTTTAATTCTTTAATTTCACGTTCCATTTGCTTCATTTTTTCTTGATCAGATATCTGTTGTACTTTAATAGGATTTTGCTGATCTAAATGCTTTTGATGCCAGGCACGAAGTGTTTCAGGAGTACAACCAATCTTAGGCGCAATTGCTGTGATTGCAGCCCAAGTAGAAGGATAATCTTTTTCAGATTCAATCAATAATTGAACCGCTCTTTCTCTGATTTCAGGGGTATATTTTAATTTTGTCATCGGGACACTACGCTTCGCTACGTCTTGCGAAGCAATGCTTCTCATCTCAGAATATTGACTCTCCGACAAACCCGGTACGGTTCATCTACTTCTGTACCATCTTTATCGGAGTTATTTTTGGATTAACCATCAGTGGAGCGACGATTTTAGAAAGTTTGATTAACCCTGCACTGGCATTAATGTTATTTGCTACTTTTTTACAAGTACCTATTGCAGAAATTGGCAAGGCATTAAAAAATTTACGTTTTATTTCTGCATTACTTATTACTAACTTTATTGCCTTACCTTTAATTACGGCAGGTCTAATACAATTTTTACCTGAAAACCCACTTATTCGTTTAGCTGTACTTTTTGTTCTACTAGCACCGTGTATTGATTATGTGATTACTTTCACCCATGTTGGGAAAGGTAATGCAAGATTATTACTTGCGATGACACCTGTATTATTGCTTATCCAAATGATCTTATTACCAATTTATCTTGGTGTACTCCTCGGAGAAGAGGTAGCTCAGCTTGTTGAAATTGGTCCTTTTGTCCATGCGTTTGTATGGTTCATTGTTGCACCCTTAGCAATGGCAGCTATAGTTCAGTTCATTGGGAATAGAAATGAACAAGCAGAAAAAGTGGCTGAAAGCCTAAACTTATTTCCTGTACCTGCCACAGCCCTAGTTTTGTTTATCGTCCTAGCATCAGTTATGCCTCAAATTGGGCTTGCAAAAAGTGCAGCTCTTCAAGCTTTACCAATTTATATTTCTTTTGCCATTATTGCTCCATTCGTGGGTTGGATAATTGCTCGTATTTTTCGATTAGAATCTGGCTCTGCTAGTGCTGTGTCCTTTTCAGCATCATATAGAAATTCATTTGTTATTCTTCCATTAGCTTTTGCAATTCCGGGAAGTATGCCCATAATTCCTACTGTAATCTTGACTCAGACTATCGTTGAACTATGCTTTTTACCAATCTATATTCGTCTGATACCTCGACTATTCAAAACCTAGAGATTTAAACATTTAAGTAGTTGTTATAGTTAGATAAAAGTATTCAGAAGCCCACGCTTACATCGAGTAATTTAATAAAGGGGGGGGGGGAGCTAGCTCCCCCCCTCTTTTATTCATTTGCTAATTAAAACTTACTCGCAACTTGATATGTGATGAATGAAAAGATGTAGGCTAATGCAAACAAATAAGTTGCCATAACGACAGGCTGTTTCCAGCTACCTGTTTCTCGTCTAATTGTTGCTAACGTGGCAAGACAATGTGGAGCAAAAATAAACCATACCAATAATGATAAACCTGTGGCTAACCCCCATCCATCCGGGCCTGAAATTTGACTTAACAGACTTTGAGTTACTGTATCTTCATCACCTGACATCGCATAAATCACCCCAAGAGCAGCAATTACAACTTCCCTTGCTGCCATAGCAGGAATGAGTGCAATACATATTTCCCATGTAAACCCAATAGGCGCAAATATAGGATGAATTAAATGTCCTAACTGACCAGCTAAACTATAGTTAATGGCCGGCATGCTTGCATTATCTGGTGGTTGAGGGAACGTGACTAGCACCCATAACAAGATAGACAGTGCGACGATAATGCCACCAACTCGTTTTAAGAAAATAGTTGCCCTATCATATAAGCCTAATGCAATATTTCTAATATCTGGAATTCGGTATGTGGGAAGCTCAAAAATAAAAATACTTTCAGTTTTATCTTTTCGAACCAACTTCAGAAAGAGTGAAACTAATAACGCTGAGACTATTCCCGACATATAAAGACCAAAAAGGACTAATCCTTGCAGACTTAACCAGCCGTAGATTAATTGGTTCGGAATAAATGCCGCGATCAATAAAGCATATACGGGCAATCTTGCTGAACAGGTCATCAAGGGTGCAATCATAATTGTTGCTAATCGGTCCCGTTCAGAGCTGATACTTCTGGTTGCCATAATTCCGGGAATCGCACAAGCAAAACTGGATAGCAGAGGAATAAATGAACGGCCGCTAAGCCCGGCTTTAGACATTAATTTATCTAAAAGAAATGCTGCTCGGGGTAAATAGCCTGACTCTTCAAGCATTAAAATGAAGAAGAATAAAATCAAAATCTGAGGCATATATGCAAGCACGCTACCTGTGCCAGCAATTACCCCATCGACTACCAAGCTTTTTAATAGAGGATGTTGGATTAGTGGTCCAATAAAATCACTGAGCCATACGATAAAATTTTCAATGAATTCTATAAAAGGTGTTGCCCATATAAATACCGCTTGGAACATCACAAACATGGTTAAAGTTAAGATTACTAAACCTAATACAGGATGTAGAAAAATTTTATCTAGAAATGCGGTTCTTTTATCACCATTGTCATTATTTAAAATAACTTGTTTGGTGATTTGTTTGACCTGTTCAAAATGACTTAATTCAGAATGATAAGGAGTAATAAAAAGATTTTTTTGATCTAATTGATTAATTAAATCTTGAATTCCTTTTGTTTTAACTGCGACAGCTTCAACTACAGGGATACCTAACAGTTGAGACAGTTTATCCTTATCAATGGAAATACCACGCTTTTTGACCTCATCCATCATATTTAATACAAGAATCATAGGGCGATTTAAAGCACGAACTTCGAGAACCAAGCTCAAATGTAAGCTTAAATTTGTGGCATCTACGACGCATATAAAAATGTCGGGGAGAATTTCACCTTTTAGCTCGCCCAAACAAACTGCCCTGGTGACTTCTTCATCTAAACTACTAGGTTTTAAACTGTAAGTTCCGGGTAAGTCCAATACTCGTACTGCATCACCAGAAGGTAATCTAAAAGAACCTTCTTTTCTTTCTACGGTAACTCCAGCATAGTTGGCAACTTTTTGTCGCGTACCAGTAAGCGTATTAAATAAAGAGGTTTTTCCGCAATTTGGATTACCGACTAATGCAATGTTCTTAATCTTCATTGGATACTAACTCTACAAAAATTCTTTCAGCTTCATTCTTTCTTAATGCGAATCTTGAAGTTTCAATTTGAACTAAAACAGGATCTCCGCCAAAAACACCTTTAGCGAGTACTTGTAGAGTTTCACCCTCTCTAAAACCTAATAGTTGGAGCCGTTCCAATACGGGATCAGTGGTATGACTGTATTGATTACCTTTTTTGAGATCTCTAATTTTGACGATCTGATTTTGTTTAACTTGAAATAGATTCATTTTCGATACTCTTACTTCAAAGCCAAAATCTTTCGAGCACCATTAAGCACGAATAAAGAAACCAGGATGCCAATGATTAAGTCTGGGTAAGCTGATCCCGTCCACGCCACGAGTACACCGGCAAATATAACGCCCATATTTACGACAACGTCATTCGCCGAGAAAATCCAACTGGCTTTCATATGTGCGCCATCTTCTCGATGACCAGAAATAAGATATAAGCATGTCACGTTAGCTATAAGTGCGAGCAGGCCAATAACAATCATGAGCGTTGATTCTGGCTCGCTTCCAAACATGAATCGTCTAATGACATCAACAATCACGATAACAGCAAGTAATAACTGAATCCAACCTGCGAAATGGGCTGCTTTTATTTGATATTTCGCAGCTTTTCCGACGGCATATAGCGCAATACCATAAACGGCTGCATCGGCAAACATATCTAGAGAATCAGCAATCAATCCTGTAGACGCAGCAATAATACCGCTGATGAATTCTATAAAGAAAAGTAGAGCATTAATACCTAATAACAGTTTAAGTACTTTAGCTTGTCTCACAGGATCAGGTTCATTAGGTATATCGCCTGAAGAAAGCTGTGTTTCATCAAGTTTCGCCCCAAAACCCAGTCCTTCGAGTTTAGCCGTAATTTGCTGAATCCCTTCATTATGGAAGACTTTCAGTTTTCGATTGGGAAGATCAAAAGTAAGACCTTTAACTGCTTCAATATCTGCAAGAGCCATACGGACCATTTGCTCTTCAGCAGAGCAATCCATTTTAGGAATGGTGTAGGTACTTGTTTGCTTAGCCTGTTGATTGCTTATATAAGTTTCAGTCTTCACAAGCTTTGCACCAAAACCCAAAGCTTCAAGTTTGGTGGTTATATTTTCATCTTTTTGATTATGTAGAACCTTTAAAGACCGGTTAGGTAAATCAAAGATGAGTTTTTGAACACCATCAATTGAAGATAGCGCCATACGAACCATCTGTTCTTCCGCAGAACAATCCATTTTGGGAACTAAGTATTCACTCATGTAGTGCGAATCTTTTAAAACGTTTTCAGTGCTTAAATTTTCTTTGGGATCAGAACCACAACAGGATTGAGCGGTATCTTCACAACTGTTTGAAGTGTTACAGCAAGGAGATGAAGATTTTTCTTCTTCCTCTTCACCACAACAGCTAGGCGTATTATCACAATTCTTTGAATTGCTTGCTTCTGCAATTGATGGATGATTTTCTTGTTGAGATTTCTTATCTTCGCATGGTGTTTCTTTACTACATCCACAGCCACTCATAGTTATACCCATTAAAAAAATTTATAAACTTTGAATATTAGAATCCCTATAGTTACTATAGAGTCAAGATTTTTTGGAAATATCAGCTCAATGCATTTAAAAATTGGTGAACTCTCTAAAAAAACCTCATGCCCAGTCTTAACGCTTAGGTTTTATGAAAAGGAAGGTTTAATTCCGGAACCGGAAAGAACGGAAGGAAATTACCGCCTTTACGATATAGGCTATGTTGAGCGAATTAAGTTTATTTTGAATTGCCGAACTTTAAATATGAGTTTGAATGAAATTCGTCAATTACTCACCTATAAAGATAATCCCAAGAAAAATTGTTCAGATGTGAATGAATTAATTGACTTACATGTCAGTGCTATCAGAGAAAATATAATCAAGCAACAAAAGCTTATTGAACAATTATCTGATTTAAGAGGTACTTGTGATGGCTTATGTACAATTGACCAATGTGGAGTTCTAAAAAATCTAGCTTGATTATCTAGACCTATGCTTTTTTCAAAAATTCTGTATATCTTTACTTAAGGCTGCAAAAAGTTTAAGGTTACTCAAATTCTGTGATCAGATCTTTGATAGATCTGGACTGAACCGTACCGGGTTTGTCGGAGACTTTTTTATTTAAGTTAGGCCACCTGACCTAACGGGTTAATCTTATCATAGTACATTGCTTCAAACTCAAAAGGCGATACATAACCCAGTGCACTGTGTACACGCTTTTTATTGAACCAATCTACCCAGTTTAGTGTCGCAAGTTGTACATCCGCTAAACCTTGCCAATCTGCTTTTAAATATTCAATCACCTCTGTTTTGTATAAGCCATTCACCGTTTCAGCCAGAGCATTATCGTATGAATCACCAGTTGTACTACCGACTGATGCTCGTAAATTTGCAGCTTCTAGACGATTGGTGTAGCGAATAGAGAGGTATTGCACACCTCTGTCTGAATGATGAATTACATGCTTTGGCATACCTCGATCATGCAATGCTTGCTCCAGTGCATCAAGTACCATATCTGTATTCATCCGTGTTGATACTTTCCATCCAACAATTGCTCGCGAGAACACATCAATAATAAAGGCGGTGTAGACCCAGCCATAATTGGTTTGAATATACGTAAAGTCACTGACCTGAGAAGCACTGCTTCGCAAGGGTCAGGTCGATCAGCACTAAAATTCCGTTTCACTAAATCATCTGCTCGTTTTTGATCATCTCGGCTGCGGGTAGTTTGTTTGTTCTTACCACGCCAAACACCTTGTATACCTAGCTTTTTCATTAATCGAGCAACAGTACAACGGGCGATAACATAACCTTCACGTTTCAATTGTTGCCAGACCTTACGCACACCATATCGACCTGAACTTTCTTTCCAAATTCGTTTAATTTGTTCAGCATGATGCTCATCATGTAGATCTCGTTTCGCTCGTTTCGCTCGATGTTCTGGATTGTCAGCGAGATCTAAAGTTCGATAATAGGTTGAAGCTGCGATCGGTAAAATCCTACAAATCGCATCAACACCATATAAGTCTTTATTGTTATGGATGAAATCCACCATTATTTGTGTGGGCGGTCGAGCTCCGCCTGGGCGAAAAAAGCGGCTGCTTTACGTAGAATTTCATTGGCACGCTTTAATTCTTTAATTTCACGTTCCATTTGCTTCATTTTTTCTTGATCAGATATCTGTTGTACTTTAATAGGATTTTGCTGATCTAAATGCTTTTGATGCCAAGCACGAAGTGTTTCAGGAGTACAACCAATCTTAGGCGCAATTGCTGTGATTGCAGCCCAAGTAGAAGGATAATCTTTCTCGGATTCAATCAATAATTGAACCGCTCTTTCTCTGATTTCAGGGGTATATTTTAATTTTGTCATCGGGGTAGTCTCTCAGAATATTGACTCTCCGACAAACCCGGTACGGTTCACTTTTATCTGCTCCAGATATGAAATTTTCAACCAGTTTATTCTGATCTAAAAGCTTGTTAGCGGCAGTGTAAAAATGACCCTCTAATGACATTTAAAAACTGCCCCCCCTTGTTGTGTTTTAGTTGTAATTTAGTGGTGACAACTAAGCTGCCGTTGCTAATTCTTCAGCCAATTGCTCCGCCTGCTCCAAGACAGTCTCTGTTGCAAGCAAAGCCATATCAGGTGGATAACCGTACTTCTTCAGCAAGCGTTTCACGATGACTCTGAGTTTCGCTCTCGCAGATTCTTTAATGGTCCAATCCAAGGTTACGTTCTTACGAATCGAGTCTGTGAGGACAACTGCAAGCTCTCTAAGAATATCCTTTTGCATCAGCTCACGAGCACTCTCATTGTCTGCGACTGCTGAGTAGAACGCATATTCGTATTCAGTCAGGTTGAGTTCTTCTGCAAGTTTGTCTGACTCTTGGATTGCCTTAGCCAACTTGATGAGTTCATCAATGACTTCGGCTGCAGTCAGTACCTTGTTCTGATAGCCCTTGATCGCAGAGCTCAGCATATCCATGAGCTTTTTACCTTGGGTGACACTCCGCTGTTCTCTTACCTTGATCTCATCACCAAGGAGCTTCTTCAATGTTTCAAGTGCAATGTTCTTATGCTGATAGCCTTTCATCTCCTGCAAGAACTCATCTGAGAGAATTGAGATGTCTGGCTTCTGGATTCCTGCTGCATCGAAGATGTCGACCACTTGTTCTGTAACAAGTGCTTGGTCAATGGTTTGCTTCACTTTAGCTTCAAGCTCAGCATTACTCATGCCTGAGACGTTGCCTGAGCCATCACTGAACTTCGCAAGTCGCGCTTTCACTGCTTGGAAGAAGGCAACCACTGGTGCTGCTTCCATCGCATGAGGATGAGGCACTGCTAAAGCAAATGCCTGTGACATCGCTGCAACTGCTGTCAGGAAGCGAGTCTTACCTTCTCCTTGGTCTACACCTAAGATGTGTTCTTCTGCTTCAAGGATAATGTTGAGCTTACGAGAAGTATTGGCTGTGAAGTATTCTTGGTAATTGAAGCCATGCATAATGCCATCAATCACTTCGAGCTTCTCTTGTAGAATGGTTGCAGCTTCGTCTTGCACTAATGCAGGGTCACCCTTACCACCTGCTTCAGAGTAAAATGAAAGTGCTTCTTTCAGGTCAGATGCGATACCAAGGTAATCGACAACTAAGCCACCAATCTTATCTTTGTAGACTCGGTTCACTCGTGCAATCGCTTGCATGAGGTTATGGCCTTTCATTGGCTTGTCTATGTAGAGCGTGTGCATACTCGGCGCATCGAAACCAGTCAGCCACATATCACGAACAATCACAAGCTTCAGCTTGTCATCATTGTCCTTCATACGATTGGCCAGGATCTGGCGTTGTTGCTTGGTCGTATGGTGTTTGGCAATCTCCTTACCATCAGAAGCAGATGAGGTCATCACCACCTTGATCACACCATCGTTTAGATCATCGCTATGCCATTCTGGTTTGATCGCTACAATTTCGTTGTAGAGGTCGATAGCAATCCTACGGGACATGCTGACGATCATGCCTTTACCTTGGTTTGCATTGGCTTTAAGACGTTGTTCAAAGTGTTCTACGATGTCTTTGGCAATCGCCTTGATACGCTCTTTACTGCCGATCAGCCCTTCGACCCTTGCCCACTTCGCACGCTCTTTTTGTGTTTGGTTTAAGTCTTCTTCACTGAACTGATCGTCAAAATCTTCGATCAATTCTTTGCCTTCCTCACTGATGGCAATCTTGGCGAGTCGGCTTTCATAGAAGATCCGAACGGTGGCACCATCTTCAACAGCTTGCGAGATGTCATAGATGTCGACATAGTTACCAAACACTGCAGGCGTGTTGACATCGGTCTTCTCAATCGGTGTACCGGTAAAGCCAAGGTAAGTGGCGTTCGGCAAGGCATCGCGCATGTACTTGGCGAAACCATAGACAGTACGCTTACCTACGACTTTGCCCTCATCGTCCTTCACATCGACTTCTTTGGCATTGAAACCATACTGTGAACGATGTGCCTCATCTGCAATCACCACGATGTTGGTGCGGTCTGACAGCAGCTCATAAACACTGCCACCATCTTCAGGTTGGAACTTCTGGATGGTGGTGAAGATCACCCCACCTGAACCAACCTTGAGTAGCTCTTTGAGTTCTTCTCGATTCTCTGCTTGCTTTGGTGTCTGGCGCAGTAATTGGCTGGATGCAGCAAAGGTTCCAAACAGTTGGTCATCCAGATCGTTCCGGTCTGTGATCACGACCACTGTTGGGTTATCCAAAGCCAGGACAATTTTGCCTGTGTAGAAGACCATAGACAGAGATTTACCCGAACCTTGGGTATGCCATACTACACCTGCTTTCTTGTCACCGACTGCTTGTTGTTGCACAAGTTCGAGCTTACTTCTGCCTTGGTGTTGCATAGCAAGTTCTGCTGATTTCGAGTCCGAAGACATTGCAGAGGCACGAATGGTAGAGAGTACTGCTGCATTCACTGCATAGTACTGATGGTATGCAGCCATCTTCTTGATAGTCTTAATAGTGATTAAGCCGTTGGCATCTTCTTGTTTGTTGGATTCAAACACAATGAAGTGTCTGATCATGTCGAGTAATGTCACTGGATTGAGTAAACCATGTAGCAAGACTTCAAGTTGTGCCTGTGTCTTCTTGGCCTTGGTTTGACCATTAGAAGTCTTCCAAGCCATGTAACGACTCAGATCTGCTGAGACCGTCCCTGCTTTCGCCTCTAAACCATCAGAGATGACGTTAAAGGCATTGTAGGTGAACAGTGATGGGATCTGGCTTTGGTAGGTCTGGATCTGCTTATATGCGCCTTCTACAGTGGCATTCTCGTCTGTGGCATTTTTAAGCTCAATGACCACTAAAGGTAAGCCATTCACATAGATGATAATGTCAGGTCGTCTTGTCCAACGATCTTCTTTGATGGTGACTTGGTTTACGACAAGGAATTCGTTATTGCTTGGATTATTGAAGTCAACAAGCCAAGCATATTCACCTTGGGTGTTACCATCCTTGCTCACTTCAATATTGATGCCTTCAGTAAGTAAGCGGTGGAATGCCTGGTTGTTGCTGAGCATATCTGGGGAATGCAGATTGGTGACTTGCTTCAGTGCCTCAATGCACTTGTCTTCATTCAAATGAGGATTGAGACGTTGCAAGGTCTCCAGTACTTTGGCTTCCAAAATGACTTGCTTATAGCTTCGTAGAGGGTTGCTTCCCTTGGATTCAATTTCAGGTCCATACACATAGCTATAGCCCAATCCCTCTAGTTGCTCTATCGCCATCAGCTCAATGTCTGATTCGGTCATCTTAGTCACTTTTGCATTCCCCTCAAATCACTTAATTTTTTCTTTTAGTACAAAGCTTTTTCAGCTTCTGATAAACAACGTTCTTTATTCTCTTTACGAATTCTTTCAATATCATCAGCTAGCCCGCTAGGTAATGTACATTGAGCATCAAACTCCGTTTTTCCATAATGTTCATGACACCATGCTTCACCCATGAATTGATTATTAAGAATTGACTTATCATTTAGACAATTCTGCAATTTAGTTTGGTTTCTCTCTGCAAGACTTGCACAGCTGTTTGACCAATGATCGCTATATCGTTGTTCAGCTTCATTCAAGCAAATCTGGTAGGCATGAGTACGTTGCTCAGCCTCTTGCTCCTTTTTCTTCAAGGCTCTGGTTTCAGCTTCTTGTTTCTCTTTCAGCTTTTCCTTTTCAAGGTCTAGCTTCTGTTGCTCCAAACTAGGAACAAAAATAGCGTAGTAGTAAAATACCCCCGCACTTGCAATTAAAGCTGCTGTTACCAAACCAATTGCTAAGATCAATTTAATTGTCTTGTTTCCATCATTTTGCATATTTTGATTACCAAACATTTACTTACTAACTCTTACTATTCCATCGGCACAGCGATCTTGTGAATCTTCCAACTTAAGCCATCACGAACCATGAGCACTTTGACTTCTTTGGATTGATCCTGATCTTTAATGACCACCTCAAAATCATTTAGGGACGTGTAGCCGGCTTCATATTCTGGCTTAGGTTCTTCATTTTCTTGGTTTGATGAATCTTGCCCACCCATTGACTGCTGTGCTGATTGTTTTAGGTCTTTGCCTTGTAGCATTAGGGTCATCCCTTCAGGTGTGACAAAGCCATCAATCATCTTATCGACCATGGTTGAAGCAAGCATTGCTGCTAATGCAGCAAAACCATCAGTGTCTTGATTCATTAGCTCTTTAGCCATCATGGCATTCATCTGGTCTTTGAAGCTCTGACGCACGCTTGGATAGTCAATGTACTTGGATACTGTATCGCTATCACCTGCCTGTGCTGCTTTCTTGATGTTATTGAGTGCAAGGTATGGTGTGGCATACAGGTAGCCACAGATCACGACTACGATTGCAATTAAAGCCCCTATTAGCTTCTTATTCATGTTTACCCCTAGATGTAAAAAAGATGAAGCCATCAAATGACTTCACCTCATTGTTATGCAACTTGTTCTGTTTGGTATTGGACCCTGACTTCACCACTCATCAGCTTTGGTAGAAGCGTGTCTCTTAGGTTTTCAAGTGTTTGGATCTGACTTTGGTTTGCTTGTACCTTTTGATAAATTCCCACCAATTGCTCATCTAGTTTCTGTATTACATCGGGGGAAGGTAAGTTAAGTTCCAAGCTTTTTAGACCTTGAATAGTTAAAGCTGCTTGTGTGCTACCAATACTAATGTTATCTAACTGCTCTTTCCCATCTTTTGAGTTAAGCCAACAAAATATGATATTGGATGAGATACGCTTAAAATCCTTAAACCAAGTTAAGTTACCATCTTTAAAGTAGAATCTATCATTCGCTTTAACTTGATAAGTAACACCTAGAGTTCCTACTGACGTCAGCAAAATATCGCCTTCTACTGGAGCACCAAACTTAGCCTCAATTTCATCAAATCGTTCATTTGAAATGAAAAGATCACTTCTGGTTTGACCTGATTTGTTGAGCTCTATAATTTCCTTACTTCTGTAAAAAGGAATGCCTTCATCAACATACTCTGAGTAGAAGATACGTTTACTAGAAGTAATATTGACTACTTCTCCTAGAGTTACTTTTTCCCAATCCTCTTTCTCTTCCTCAATAAACCATTGACGAAACAGTGTTTCAGCCATGGCTTCAAAGGTCTTGTTCTGACGATGCAGTAAGTCAATCTTGTCATCCAATGATGAAAGAACAGAGGCTATGGCTTTTTGTTCAGGTAGAGGTGGAAAAGGTATATCCAATGTCTGAATATTATAAATAGGTAACTTAGGCTGAGTCGAACCAACAACCCTTTGGTCTATCTTGTCTTGTCCTTCATCAGACTTCAAATAGTAGTAAACGAAATTACTATCCACCGTATTTGAAAGTGGAATAAGTTTAACGCAGTTTTCAGTAAGATTAGCTCCATCCAGTGTTTCACCAATTATATTAATAGATCCTATTTGACCAACAATTGAAAGTATCAGATCGCTCTGTTTAACCCTATATGAGCTGATGGTACTTACTACTGCTTCAGGAACATACATAAAGCTGTCGACCAAATTTAAGACTTTCCCATCTTTCATATCAGTAATACGAATGTAAGGATGTTTATTTGGCGTTGTTTGAAGCATTACACCTTTTGGTAAGCGCTTACCTCCCTTTATGGAATAAAGCTCATTAATTGTCTTCACTCCCCAACTCATACAATCACCTTTGCCAAGTTTTCAGCAATTGCTTGATTCAGCTTAGCTTCCTCTGCAAGCTGTGCTTCAAACTCAGCCTTTAAGCTCGTGAAGCGTTCTTTAAAGTCAAATTCATCTTCATCATCAGCTAAACCAACATAACGCCCCGGGGTGAGTACATAATCAAGCTCAGCCACTTTCTCAAGTGGTACAGAAGCACAGAATCCCGCTACATCTTCATACTCACCATCTTGGTTTCTCCAATTGTGGTAAGTGTCAGTGATCAGCTTAATGTCTTCATCCGACAATACTTTGGTTCTGCGGTTAATGAGATGCCCTAAGTTACGAGCATCAATGAATAGGATTTCATTGCTACGGTCTTTGTACTTGGTTGAACCAACACGGTCACGACGCATAAACCATAAAGCAGCAGGAATCTGGGTATTCAGGAACAGCTTGGCAGGCAGATTCACAATACAGTCAATGACATTAGCTTCTGAAACCAAGGCTTTACGAATTTCACCCTCACCACTGGTTTTAGAGGTTAAAGCACCTTTCGCAAGGACTACACCTGCCTGACCTTTAGGACTCATGTGATACAAGAAGTGTTGCATCCATGCGAAGTTAGCATTACCTGCAGGTGGTACACCCAATGACCAACGAGCATCTTCTTTAAGTAAGTCACCACTCCAGTCAGAGACGTTGAATGGTGGATTAGCAATGATGTAATCCGCTTTCAGGTCTTTGTGTGCATCGTTTAGGAATGAACCTTCAGAGTTCCATTTCACATGCTCTGAGTTGATGCCACGAATCGCTAAGTTCATCTTAGCGAGTCGCCAAGTGGTTTGGTTACTCTCTTGTCCATAGATCGAGATGTCATCGACCAAGCCTTGATGTGATTCTACGAACTTCTCGGACTGTACGAACATACCACCCGAACCACAGCAAGGATCGAATACACGTCCTTTATATGGCTCTAACATTTCAACCAATAGGCTCACAATGGATTTAGGCGTGTAGAACTGCCCACCTTGCTTACCTTCAGCCAAAGCGAACTCACCAAGGAAGTACTCGAATACATGCCCTAGCACGTCGGCAGAGCGAGATTTCGCATCGCCTAGAGCAATGTTACCAATCAGGTCAATCAGCTCTCCTAGGCTCGTAGGATCGAGATTTTGACGTGCATAGACCTTAGGAAGTACACCCTTCAATTGAGGGTTGTCATTCTCAATAGCTTCCATTGCTTCATCGACGAGCTTGCCAATGTTAGGTTGTTTTGCTTGGTTTAACAGGAATGACCAACGTGCATTCTCTGGAACAAAGAAGACGTTGTATGCCGTGTATTCATCACGGTCTTCTGGGTCAGCTCCTGCAAACTCTCCCTCACCTTCTACGAGTAAGTTGTAGTGAGCTTCAAAAGTGTCGCTGATATATTTGAGGAAGATCAAACCAAGGACGACATGCTTGTACTCAGCAGCATCAATGTTCTTGCGAAGTTTGTCTGCAGTCTTCCATAACACAACCTCTAAGGGTTCTTGTTTGGTTTGCTTTGGAGCACGAGCCATAAAATCAACCTGTAATGAATAGCTTATCTAATTTTAGTAAGGGAATAGTAACCAATTATCTGTGCGTGCGTAAGCATGTAGATGACATTACTTGTCGCATATCTTTGAGATACCGAACTTATCGTAGTACTTGAATCTTGAAAGATTGGTTTTGTATTGATCAGAGATACTTGGATTGCCTCCACCTTTACTCTTACTTGGTTCAGCTTGGACAGGAAACTTGCTGTTGTTACTAAATAAGATGAGTATGTTGCTGAAACTCACCTTTTTTGGGAATGCGAGGATTCTCCAAAACCTTGATCAACTTCTTTTTCAATGGCTGCTTAATACTTGGATTCAGCTTGTTCCATTCTGCTAATGCTTCATCTAAAAAATCTAACTTATAGGTCATCAATATTTACTAGTAAAAAGTGTAGCAAGTTGCTACACAGTCATATAACGTCTTTTCCAAATATTTCATTCAATCGTTTTCTATTTTCTTTTACAAAATTTGGATTATTTTTTAATTTATATTTCATTTCTTTCTTAAATTCACTCATTGAACTGCCAGCTACAGCAAAATCCATTTGGAACATAATATCATTCACTATCACATTTGCTTGAGATTCAGTTAAGCACCCTTCTGTCTTAAACCACTTACTAAACTGTTTATAATTTGGGTCGTTTGCATAGATATACCAAGACCTTACAGTCATATCGAACTTCGCACCTAATTCTTTAACAAGCGCATTATCATCAAAATTGACATCTAAATAGATTTGAGTCTTATCATTAGCATTAGATACAACAACTTCAGTGGCATGCCTATTAAGAATTTTAAATCGAACTCCAACAATAGGTCGACCTTTCTTGATGGTATCGTACTCTAATTGAAGACTAGTCCTTTCATTAATTTCTTCAATAATTTTGTCTAAAACGTATCGTCTAAAATCAACCCAACGATCGTATTTTTTCTCCCCAATATCAATTAATGCTTTGATATTCTCAAGTGAAAGTTCAACCTCATAAGAATCTTGATTAGCATACTTAAATTCATTTTTGATAAAGTATGAATACAAACTCATACTGGTTACAGAGTCCAAAGCAAATAAATCTTTCAATTGATAGGTCGTAAAATTTCCATTTGCTAAACGAGTAAAATACGGAAGTACTTCACTGGTGAAACGTATCTGCAAAGCATTTTTAGCATCATCTTCCCAACGGAGTTCACGAATAATTGGTACTACTGAGTGTACTTTTTTAACTTTACGCTTATTATCATCCACGGGCTCTTCAATTACAAAATGAGCTACTCGTGATGATAATTCTTTATAAATACGATCAATAGCAACATTAATGGAATTCTTTTTATCTAATCCTAATAGTTCGCCTAAATCATCTTTATGCAAATAAATATAAGTTTGCTCTGTAATTTCACGATCTTGATTATTCTTCTCACCATAATTCGCAACAGCCATTGCATAAAGTAGAGCCTTATACTCATTAGATGATAATTCAATTGGTCTAATCAGACGGTTACTAGTGCTGACTACTCCATTATGTCGAATATTACCAATACAATAAGGTAGATGTTCTAATTCTTCTGGTTCGTTGTGATTGCTCATAAGTGGAAAGATTAACATATTTTCTACATGTTATACACAAAAGTGGAAGAAGATGCAAACCGCTCACTATTTTCTCTTCCTTACATTAAATTAACTCAGTTTATGCCCATCAAACACCTTAAGAGTGGAAGAAGTGTCATTATTAAAGTGCAATTTTGATACTATTTAGCCTTATAGTGGAATTAATATAAAATTAAACACTTTTAAGTGACAATCCTTCCACCTTTGATAGTTCATCCGTGTCGCTAAAGCAATCAACTTGAAAGTAGAAGTAGCTTACAACATCACTAAAGTGGAATTACAACTCAAGCATTCCACCATTAAAGTGACAAACCTTCCACCATTCCGATATTCTTGATTATCAAACATCATATTATCAATTAAATTTTATACAAATAGTTTATCCACAGAATAAAAAACATCTAATGACAAGTCTTCCACCTTTATTTCAATAAAAACAAACTTATCAACATCACAAGTAGTTGAATTATATTGTTTTAAATTAAAAAATCCACCTTAAAATAAAGCACAATGACAAGTCTTCCACCACAGTGACAAACCTTCCACTTATCGGTGACAAACCTTCCACTTATCGGTGACAAACCTTCCACTTATCGGTGACAAGCCTTCCACTTATCGGTGACAAGCCTTCCACTTATCGGTGACAAGCCTTCCACTTTAAAAACAATATCTAGTTGTTTTTAAACAAATAAAATTTGTCTAATTATAATTAACTAATTAATACTAATTAATACTAATTAAAATTAGCTAGCTATATTTTTAAAAAAAATTAAGAAATGTTTTTGCTACATCTTTTGAATTTAAAAGATAAAAATATGACAAAGGAACTGTAGCAAGTTGCTACAAATATCTTTATATTAAATGAAATCAAATCAAAGTAAATTCCTTAAGACAAATATGTCAACTAAAATCATTGCTGTAGCTAATCATAAAGGTGGTTGCGGGAAAACAACTACTGTAGTACATCTCGCTTCAGAACTTGCTGAATTAGGAAATAAGGTCTTAGTAATTGATCTAGATCCACAAGCAAATGCAAGTTTACATATAGGATTAAGACACCCTAGCGAAGTTGAAACTACATCAGCTGAATTACTTATTGGTGATATAAGTCTATTATCGGAAGCATTAGAAGAAGAAACAAAATTTAAAAATGTTTCCTTAATATATGGCTCATTAACTCTTGGTAAAACTGAAGATCAATTGAAAGATGATGCACCAAGACCATCCGAGGAACTTTCAAATAAATTAGAAATTCTAGAAGGATTATATGACTACATTCTTATTGATTGCCCTCCGAGCTTAAAATTACTAACCAGCAATGCTTTAGCCGCTTCGACACATGTTATTGTTCCAATTGAATCTGGTTCACAATACGGTCTCTATGGTGTTACTGATTTAATTAATCATTTAAGTAAAATTAGAAGAGTTAACCCTGAATTAGAACTCTTAGGTGCTTTATTAATTAAACATGATGAGCGTCAGAATGTATGTAAATTAATAAAAGATGAAGCATTTAATCAAGTTGGAGAATTATTGCATACCACAATTCCAATGAGCACTAAGGTTAATCAAGCTGCAATTTTGCAACAACCTTTATTATCTGTTGATAAAAACTCAAAAGTTCGAAAAGCTTTTGAAACTTTAGCACAAGAAATTGTTCAGCGTATTGGATAATATAATTCTGGAAATATTATGGTAAGTAATAAAGAGCTATTGGCTAAACGTCTTCAGCAAAATACTCAAAAGCATCAACATGCCCAAAAGGAGCATATTAACGATGTCAAAGAGTTAAGACGTAATGTGCAAATTACAGATATTCAAGCTAGTCCTAACCAGCCTCGAAAACTCTTTAATCAACAAGATATTGAAGATTTAGCAGCATCAATTGAGGAAATTGGGCTATTACAACCAATTGCAGTTCGTAGAATAAATGATAAATATGAGTTGATTGCTGGTGAAAGACGATTGAAAGCCCACCAATTTCTCAATAAGAACACCATTGAAGTAATCATTATTGATGCATCAGATGAAGAAGTTGCTTTATTAACATTAGCTGAAAATTTAAAGCGAGAAGATCTGACAGATTATGAAATATATGTTGGATTAACTTCTTTGGATGAAAAATTAAAAAAAAATAAGCAGAAGTTAGCAAAGTCATTAGGTATGAATCGTGAAGATATGTATAAATATTTATCTTTTGAAAAATTACCTGGAGAGTTGATTGAAGATTTGGAAAAACAACCGTCATTATTAGCAAGGACCGCTGCTACAGCAGTGAAAAAGTTTCTATCAGATCATGAAGAAAACCATGAATATGCTAAAGCAGCATTATTCGAAGCATGGTCAAAATTGCTTAACAAAGAAGTTGAACAGACAAAATTGGCATCACTAGCTGAAAAAATCTTTAAGTCAAGAGAAACCAAAGAAGTTATTCAAACCTCAATTGTACATAAAATTGAATATGGTGGGAAAGTTGCTGGTAATATCAAATTTGACCATAATACATTAAAGGTATCTTTAAAAATCGGACAATTTGATGATCAAAATTTACAAGAATTAGAAACTTTGCTAAAACGAATGTTAGAGAAATAAAGTAAAAAATAGTGTAGCAACTTGCTACACTATTTTTTTGTAATTGAGTAAATTTATATAGGGTGTGTTGACACCTTTAGCTTAAAAAAATAGCGAAGTAGTAAAATTAAATCGCCAAACCCAATTTTACTATTCGCTATGCCTCGTACCATGCTGACAGATCAACACTGGCAAAAGTTGAAAGTTATTCTGCGTAATTTATCCATTCACCACAATTCAAATTTACGCAATTTTATTGAAGCTATTCTATATAGAATTAGAACAGGCTGTCCGTGGCGAGATATTCCTTCCTGTTTTGGTCATTCAAACTCTATTTTCAAACGTTTTAATCGTTGGTCAAGCAGCGGTAAGTTACTTAGATTATTCAAATTACTAGGGCTTGTTGAGAATTAACAAAGGGTACTGATTAATTTATAATAGTACTATGGATAGATAC
>NZ_JAOCLL010000020.1:0-73847 GCF_029845285.1 Acinetobacter sp. GD03645
CTGACTCAGACAGCGACTCCGACTCCGATAGCGACTCCGACTCAGACTCCGATTCAGATAGCGACAGTGATTCAGACTCCGACAGCGACTCAGATAGCGATTCAGATTCCGACAGTGACTCCGATTCCGATAGCGATAGCGACTCAGACAGTGATTCAGACTCAGACAGTGATTCAGACTCTGACAGTGACTCCGACTCTGACAGTGACTCAGATTCCGACAGCGACTCAGATAGCGACAGCGATTCCGACTCCGACTCAGATTCTGACAGTGACTCAGATTCAGACAGTGACTCCGATTCCGACAGCGATTCAGATTCCGACAGCGATTCAGATTCTGACAGTGACTCTGATTCCGACAGCGACTCCGATAGCGACTCAGACAGTGACTCAGACTCCGACAGTGATTCCGATTCCGACAGTGATTCCGATCATGACTTGCTAATTGACATCACGATTGATACTGATCTGAATGCCAATGGAACAATTACAGGACATGAACTCAATGGCAGTGCCAATGTTCAGACGCATATTGGACTTGGAGATGACGCTTATGAGGGAATGCAGGTTCAAGTGACCGTAACTGGTCCTGTAGCAGGTGGTACAATTACGATCAATCATACGGTTACAGCAACTGATCTTGCAAACAACTCATTCCCAATCACAATTCCAACGATTGGTAGTGGCGCAATTACAATTGGAGCAACAACAACCGATACAGATGGTCATACTGATACAGTAAATGCAGGTGTAATCGTTGCACCACAGGACATGATTACCAACATCACGGTGATTGATGATCTTGACCATAACAACCTGATCAATGCCGCTGAGCTTGGTTCAGATGGAACATTCAATGTTCAGGTTGGTTTGGGTGCCGATGCCTATGATGGCATGGTGGTAACGGTGAATGGTCAATCATATACAGTCAACTCAACCGATCTACAAAATGGCTATATCGTAGCCAGTATTGTCGGTGTCAATCAGTTGATGAATATCTCTGCACAGGCACATGATGTCTGGGGTAATCTTGACTCCGCAGCAACATGGATTGGTGTGGATACCATCCCACCAAGTACGGATGGCACAGTCATTACGATTGATCCAATCACTGGTGATGACATACTGGATGCACTTGAAGCAGGCGGCACAGTGACTGTGACAGGTACATTGACAGGTGTTACAGGAGAGGCTGCGAACTCGGCCAATACCCATGTGACTGTAACGATCAATGGTGTGGATTATGACGCGACCGTGAATTTCACGGGTACAAATGCAACATGGACTGTCAATGTTGATGGTGGTGATCTCGCACTTGATGATGATCTCACCGTTGATGCAACAGCAACCTTTACCGATGCGGCAGGTAATAGTAGTTCAATTACTACGGCACATGACTATGCGCTGGATGTTCAGGACCTGATCACTACGATTGATGTTGTGGCAGACCTCAATGGTGATGGTGTTATCAATCTGGATGAGCTTGGTACAGATGGCGTGTTCGATATCCATGTGAATCTGGGTGTTGATGCGGTTGATGGTACTGTGATTAATGTCAATGGTACGCTTTACACTGTCAATTCAGCAGATGTGGACAATGGTTATATCACCGTCAGTCTTCCAGCCTCTGCGGCGGTCAATGGTGTTGTGAACATTGTGGCAACGGCAACTGATGGATTTGGTCATATCGATACTGCAAATGCGCAGATCGGAATTGTGGTTGATCCATTATTGCAAATACATGCCTTTGACAATCTGGCAAACGCTTATATCGATGTTGTTCCACAACAACTGTTCGATAATGCCAATCTGGGTAGTCATGGTTATCTCGCAATGGTGGGCATCGCAAATCTTGATCTACAGGCATTAAGATCAGATGCGATCAACTTCAATGTTGCAGGTGGCACTGTAGATAACGTCACATTCAGTTATAGCTTGCCACTGGGTGCGGGTGTACTTGATGATGTCAAACTCGTGGTTCAAAAACTGGATGCGTCAGGGCATTGGGTAGCGGTGCAGGGCACAGGCGATGCTGACTTCCTGAATCTAGATGTACTGTCAGGCAACAGTGTCACACTGAACAACCTTGCTGCTGGTACATACCGTGCATTCCTGGCCCATGAAGGAGCAGTCATTGATGTAAGCTTGCTTGGAACATTGTCCGCAACCGCAGATGTTTATAGCACAACCCAAGTGAACTATGTGGTAACGGCCGCAACGGGCAATGTGATTGAAGATGTAGGCTTGCATGGTACAGAGGTTGATGTGCTTACCGCGACCACTGTTCTACAAAGTGTCACTTTCAATGGCACAACCACAGACATGACAAGTGCTGGCCTGACGATCGTCGGTCATTACGGTACGCTACAGATCGATGAGCATGGTGAATACACCTATACACCAAATGCAAATAGTGCAGGTCTAGGTCTGGTTGATCAGTTTACCTATACCTTGCATGACCCAGCGACTGGCATGAGTTCATCAGCAACCTTGTACTTCCATTTGGATAGTCATCAGGTGGATATGACATGGGGCGATGCAGATCACCCTGCACAACCTGCAACCATCGATTTCAACGCCGTTGATGATCTGGTGACCGCAGCGATTAACCCATCCTTGTTACAAGTTGGCGATGATGTGGACTTTGGTGGCCATAGTTACCTTGCACTGGTTGGTCTATCAGATCTTGACCTGTCATTGCTTGATAACGGCGACATTAACTTCACCGTGGCAGCAGGCGAAAGTGCCGATGTGACATTCTGTTACAGCGCTCTGGCAACTGTTGGTGTCCTCGGTGATGGCTATGGTGTCCTTGTCCAAAAATTCGATACAGCCACTAACCAGTGGGTCACTGTCAACAATGCGATGACAGATGGCTTCATCAGTCTTGAGTTGCTTGCCTCTGGACAGGTTGCTGCAACCATGCATGGCCTAGGTGAAGGTACATACCGTGCATTCATGACTTATGACAGTTCTCTTGGTGAGGTTGGCTTACTTGGTAACCTGACCGCAACAGCCGACATCTACGATCTGGATCAAATTGCCCAACCACAATATGCGGTGGCTGAACATGATGCGGTTCTTGGCAGTCATGGATACCTCGCTCTTGTTGGCTTGCTTGGTCTGAATGCTGCAATCATTGGTAGCAACAGTGTTGGCTTCAATGTCAATACCGCAACAGGTGATGTCACCTTAAGTTACAGCACCTTGATTGGTGCAGGCGCATTGAGTGATTACCAACTGGTGATTCAACATAAAGATGCATCAGGTAACTGGGTGGCATTGAATGGTTCTGGTCAATGGAATGTGCTGGATCTACAACTGCTCAACTCAGGTGCGGGTGTCACACTGACTGGTCTGGCAACAGGTGAATACCGTGCCGCGATGGTTTACACAGGCGTACTTGGTGGTGGTTTAGGAGGCACGTTGACCGCAACAGCCGACCTTTATGATCTAAACACCATTGTCAATGGCTACACCTCAGTGGCTGTTCATGGCAACGTGCTTGGTGATGTGGGTGTTACAGGACATAGTGATACCACCACACCATTTACAGTGGTCCATTCCGTGACTTATGGCGCGAATACTGTAGATATCGGAGCGAGTGGTGTCATCACCATCAACGGTCAATACGGTACATTGGTGATGTATGCAAATGGCAGCTATACCTATACACCAAATGCGGATAATGCTGGTCTAGGCCAGGTTGAACACTTCACCTATAACATTGTTGACCCAATAGGCAATGACTATCAGGCATCTGCCCAATTGATTATCCATATCGATAGCGATCTTGTGGATATGACTTGGGATCCGATGAATCCATTGGCACCTGCAACCGTTAATATCGCGGCTGATGCAGATGTTGCAGTGGCAGGAATCGACTCTGGTGCATTGCTGGTGGGCAATGACCTGATAATTGGTGAACAGGCCTATACTGCATTGATTGGTGTTGCTGGTATTAATTTACCAATCCTTGGAACACCAGCCATGAGTTTCACGGTAGCGGATGGACATACACAAAATATGACCTTTAGCTACAGTACGGCAGTCAGCCTAGGTATCTTGAATGATGACTATAAAGTTGTGGTTCAAAAACTGGTCAATGGCGAATGGGTGGCCGTAGCAGGTTCTAACACCAGTGGCATTATTAACCTTGATCTGCTTGCAAATGGTCAGGTTGTGGCTACTGTGAATAACCTCGATGCAGGTCAATACCGTGCATTCATGGCATACGATGGTGTTGGTGTAGGTCTGGCAGGTAAACTGACTGCAACAGCAGATGTATACGATCCAAGTCAGCATGCAGTTCTACCAGTGACAGGCAATGTTCTTGCAGATGACAGCGTGACTGTATTTACCAAAGTCACCAGTGTTGACTTCAATGGACAAAGTGTGGCTGTCAATGAAATGGGTGCGACCACCATTCACGGTCAATACGGTACATTGGTGATCTCTGCCAATGGTCACTACACCTATACACCGTACACAAATCTGGTAGGTCTAGGTCAGGTGGAAACATTCACTTATCATGTGACTGACCCAACAGGTATTGACTTTACTTCGTCAGCCACCTTAACCATCACCATCGCGGGACAGGATATGAATCCAGCCATCCTTGCGGTTGCAGACAACTTCGGTGCGGAACAGGGTAATGTGTTCAATGGTGGCTCAACCGATGACACCACACCGACTTTCTATGGCGTGGCAGAGGCAAACAGTACAGTGACCCTGTTTGCCAATGGTACGGAAGTGGGTACAACCACCGCAGGTGCCGATGGTAAATGGAGTCTCACTACAGCACCAATTACCAGCCTGGGTCAGTATATCTTTACTGTTGAAGCAACCAATACCGCAGGCCATACTTTCACCAGTGCTGAGTTTGATCTGGATATCATC
The DNA here is from genome assembly GCF_029845285.1 of Acinetobacter sp. GD03645. Lineage (NCBI taxonomy): Bacteria > Pseudomonadati > Pseudomonadota > Gammaproteobacteria > Moraxellales > Moraxellaceae > Acinetobacter > Acinetobacter sp. GD03645. The sequence goes on from NZ_JAOCLL010000020.1 coordinate 4,899, forward strand.
GCTTCTGTAGGCCAACAAAAACCAGAGGTGGCATTAACCAATAATGCATTGTTGGGTCTCGTGGGTGCAGATGTGGCTGGCTTGATCACCCTGGATCAGCAACCACTCCTTGCAGTTGATGTCAACAACGACATTAAACGAGTTGAGATCGAATACAACTCAGGTATCGTTGGACTCAATGTCATTAACCTCTTAACAACATTGTTGGGCGGTAATGGCGTTGGATTCGCATACTCACAAGGTCTGGCAGCAGAGTTTGGCCTAAATGTGGATGTGACTGACAGATTGCAGGGTATCAGCCTCTTCGGCAGCGATTCGATGAAAATTATCATCACTGCTGCGGATAATGGAACCATTGACAATCAAAAACTAATGGAGTTCATGGCAACGATTCATGCAAGTAAGGATTTGGTACAGTTGAACCTTGCTGATAGCGTAACCGTCACTGCCTATGACAGCGTACATGCGCAACCGACAGTACAAAGCCTGGCTCAACTGCTTGATGTGGGTCTGTTAAGCAATCTACTGGGTCATGGTACAGCAAGCTATGTTGTTGAAGGTGGAGCGACTGCTGATGTGATTGATCAATCCGCAGTAACCGACCACAACGTGAGAATCTATGGTTATGATGGAGATGACACACTCACTGGTGGTCAATGCAACGACATCATTCGTGGTGGTGCAGGCAATGACAAACTGTTTGGCAATGCAGGCAATGACTACCTCGATGGTGGCACTGGCAATGATGAACTTCATGGTGGCGCAGGCAACGACATCCTCATTGGCGGAGCAGGCAATGATACCTTGGAGGGTGGAGCAGGTTCTGACACAGCGATCTACCAGTTACTCGTTGCAGGTGATGCAACAGGTGGCAACGGTACAGATACCTGGACTGACTTCCATGTGGGTCAGGTCGGTGTCGATGCCGAGGCTGACCGCATAGATGTCCGTGATTTGCTCAGTGGTTCTGGTGCAAATGCAGGCAATATTGAACAGTACCTATCTGTCCAATATGATGCAGATAACCATACAGCAACTGTGAAAATTGATCGAGATGGCACAGGTGGTGCGGATTCAACTAACTTGCTCATCCTGACCAATCAAACCAATGAAGTGACACTTGCTGAATTGTTGCATAATCAGCAAATCCTGTTCTAACCTAGTTTAATTAAAACCCCAAAAAACCGCCTCATGAAAACATGGGGCGGTTTTTCTTTTTCACAAAACATACAGTTTATTCATTTCAAAACAAAAGCATATACGATATAGTTTTTTAAAAATCCTTATAATGACTAGAAACGGAATAAATATATGCAGAGCTATAATGAATTACAGCATTTAAAATTACAGTTAACAAAATGGCTAGAAAATACGATTCAGGAAAAACAGGTTAATGAAAGTCAAATATGCATTTTTTTGTCCTATGGTCAAATTTCAAGTCGATGCCAGGTATGGAACAGCAGTGATGTGGAAAGTTCCAGGGTCATCAAGCGACTGATAAATTTTGTTGAAAAAACCTTTGAAAAGAACAAAAACCTATTGGAAATAATCAAGCTTGATATTGCTTACCAGATTCAAAAACAGCCCTGGAAAAATGTGGTCTATGAAGTATCACACCAACAGCACAATAATCATTACCGAAAGGGCTTAAGTCTGGATGAAAATTTTGAAGTCGCATTTCTGGAACAGGAGGTTTATGGTCGGGCAATTATCAAGGGACTAAAATATGATGAACCCAATTTTTTTGATGAGGCAAATTTTAATGCTGCTATTCAGAAAAAATATCCAAACATAAATAAAACCGTTGTATTGGATACACTTGAGCATATTTGGACATTTGAAACCTATGCTGCAATCTATGAAGATGGTCAATTTATTCCGCTACAAAGTGGTGGCTGTCAAAATGGAGTTCGTGAACTACAAGGCGATAAAAAAGAACATCTTAAACAACTGATTAAAAAAGATGCAGATTTCTTATATCGGCAAATCCATGACAATGGACGTTTTGTTTACGGTTATTTTCCTGCCTATGACCGAGAGCTAAAAGGCTATAACACCGTGCGTCACTGTACTTCTATCTATGCATTACTGGAAAGTTTTGAGGTAGAGGAAAACGACGAGTTTTGGCCCAAAATTCATAGCTCCATACAATATGCAATTGATACGTTCTACAGGGAAAAACAAGGCAAAGTTGCCTTTATGATTGATGGGGAAAAGAATCAGGAAATTAAGCTGGGTGCAAATGCAGCGGCAATTTTAATGTTTAGCAAATATCAGGAACTCACCAATGACAAGAAATACCTGAAATATGCTGAAGCAATTGCCAATGGTATTTTGGAAATGGTTGATGCCGAGGGACAAACCACCCATGTACTGCATTATCCAAGTTATGAGCTAAAAGAAAAGTTTCGCATTGTCTATTATGATGGTGAGGCTGCACTTGCCTTACTTCGCCTTTACCAACTCAATCATGATAAAAAACTTTTGGCGACAGTAAAGTTAATGTTTGAGCATTTTATAACGAAAAAATATGATAAATATCATGATCACTGGTTAAGTTACTGTACCAACGAACTTACCAAAATATGCCCAGAAGAAAAATATTTTCAGTTTGGCCTAAATAATTATCTACAGCATATGGACTTTATTAAAAATAGAAAAACGGTCTACGCCACCTTTCTGGAAATGCTGATGTCAGCATATAAAATGGTAAATCGCCTGAAAGAGCAGGGATATGAAGAACTTTACCAGCAAGCCAAGTTTGACAAACTGCAAGAATTGATTGAACTACGCAGTGAGTTTCAGCGTAATGGGTTCTTCTATCCTGAAGTGGCAATGTATATGGCGCGGCCAGACAAAATCTTAAATGCTTTCTATGTGCGACATGATCGATTCAGAACCCGAATTGATGACCAGGAACATAACTTGTCAGGCTATATTGCTTATGTGAATTATTTTAATAACTAATTTCTTGAAATTTATATGGTAAATAAAATGATTATAACAAAAGAAATAATAGAAAAAATAATGCCAGGAAAATGGTATATAGAACCTGAAAAAGAGTGGTCCGCTTACCATATTTCAGAAAATAAACTGAACTGTAAAAAAGGAGAAACATTATTTATAGCAATGGACAAGGAAACATGGTTAAAAGGAACCTCAAATAGTGGGGTATATGCAAACTGGGAAGATACACATAAATTAGTTCATAGTTTTTCAGAAAATATACAGGGGATTGTAGCCCAATATCCAATAGAGAATTTACCGAGAAAAATACCACAATATATTGTAGATAATTCTTATAACTTTATTAGCCAATGCGCTGAATATGTGCGAGATAAAATTCAAAGTAAAGTCATTTCAATCACAGGAACGGTAGGGAAAACCAGTACTAAGGATTATCTAAAATTATTATTAAAAGAGTTCGGCACAAGCTACGCGACTCATGGTAATCATAACTCTAGAACAGGTGTTAAACTTACCTTATCTAATGCAATATCTAACCCAGATTATTTGGTTCTAGAAACAGCCATGACTGCACTCACCATGAAAACTGGAGGAATTAGTCAGATATCGCGCCCAGATATTGCCATCATTACCCAAATAGGAGTAGGACAAAAAGGATATGATGAGGATCAAACTGCTGATTTCAAAAGTAGGATAGCTGATGGCTTAAAAAAAGATGGTGTGGTTATTATTAATCGGGATATTAGAATTTATGATCAATTATGTGACTATGTAAAACGTTATCATAATAATATTTTAAGTTATGGGAAGCACCCAAGTGCAGATGTCTGTTTTCAACGAAATGAGAAAGGTTTTAGTGTTACAACTAAAAAATATAAGTATGAGATTAATTTAGATAAATTTTTTGATGATGGCACATTAAGCAATATGGTTGCAGCAATTGCAACATTATCTTATTTAGATTTGGATATTGCAAAGGTACAGCATTTATTCAATACATTTTCTAATAAATCATCTACGTTGGAAGTTGACTATCTTGAAGAAAAACAGATTCATGTTATAGATGATACCTATAATGCAGAATATTTATCCATGGTAAATGCCTTTAAATATTGCAATGAAAGGTTTAAACAGAATCGCAAAGTTTTGATTATCGGAGATATTATCAATCTAGAAAAAAAGTCTAAACAGGTACATGAAGAGCTATTACAGCCTATTTTGGAAAATGAATTTTCATTGATTGCAACTTTTGGTAAAGATACGAATTATTTAAACCACTTACTGCCTAAAGAAAGAAATTTAGGGCATTATACGGATGAAAAAAATTGCATAGAGCGGGTTGGAAATCATCTTAAACCAGAAGACGTGATTCTAATTAAAGGTTCGCGCAGAAACTCAACCATTCACTTGATGCCCAAGCTATTAAAAGAAAAATTATTGAGTGCATCAAAATATAAGCCTGGACATCAGTATGTTGTCACATCACTCAATAATGCTGACTTTAGTGAAAATATTTGGTCTACTACAACTGAATATGGTATTGCACCACTCTTATTGACTTATTTGGCTCTTAGAAAATATGCATTGGATGAAATCCAGCTTGATACCCTATATAAAGTGACTCTGAATGTGAGTAAAGAAGGGCAGCATTCAAATAGTTTAGGTTTGTTAGAGGGCGAGCAATATAGTTTTATGCAGTTAATGCAATATACGATTTTAACACAGAAACCAGACTGTATCCTGGCTTTGGCTGAGCAGCTTTATCAGACAACCTCCCAAGCGCTTAGCTCTATTAAGAGTGAAGCGGAAAATCTAGGTATAGATCCTGAGAAAATTTTAAATGTGACGGGTCGTAACTATAAAGATCAAGTACAAAATAAAACATTTAGAGATATTTTCTCTATTGCAAGGAATATATTTAATCTACCTATCTACTTTAGAGAACCCTTTTTAGTTGCACTTGCATATTTCAAGGGTAAAGTTCTTGAACCAATTTCTCCTGTTGCCTATACTGGACTATTAAATGGTTTCTTGTTTATAGGAGACCAATATAGGCGAACCTATATTGCATATCGTGAGAAAGAACAACCACAAATCAGTATTTTTTCAATAACTAGTAATGAACAACGTATTGAATATTTACTGCCGTATTATCAAGTGTTTACAGATTTACCTAAAAGCAAAAGGTTGACTGCAAAAACTCCCATTATAAATATATTAGGTGATACTTATTTTGGTGAAGCTTATACCGAGGTCCGTGAAAAAAGAGGAGTAAAGGATGGATTACAACAATATGGCTATGGGCATTCATTTAAAAAAATAGCCAACTTCTTTAACCCTGATGATATTAATATCGTTAACTTCGAAGCTGTTTTCTATGATGGTAAACAGGTTTCACCACTGGATCAAATTAAACCCTTTATCTTGGGGGCGAATGCTAAAAAAACAATTGAAGAATTTAAGAGTAGAAATATTAATTGTGTCGTGTTAGCCAATAACCATTTGAAAGACTATGGTTCAGATTATTTAATTTCAACATTGGAACATTTTAATCGAGCAGATATAAAATATATTGGTGCAGGACGTGATCAAGAAGAAGCACATCATTTCTTCGAAGTGACCTGGCAGGATAAAACCTATGCTATTTTTAATGGTTATTGGCATCGGGATACTGCCTATAAAAAATTCGATTTCTATGCCTTAGGACATAGAGCTGGTGTTGCCTGTAGTCATGGTTTACTTTTAGGACAAATTCTACAATATAAAAGGCTTCATCCCCAAAATAAAATTATTGTAATTAACCACTGGGGGATTGATTTTAAACCTATTCATTCTGAACAGGAAAAGCTTGCCTATACACTGACTCAGCTAGGTGTAGACCTTATTATTGGGCATGGGCCTCACACTATACAGCCAATCAAGTATATTAATGGAAAACCTGTTATTTTTAGTATTGGTAATGGTATTTTCAATAGTAATGGAGAGTATGATAAACATCAGGCTATGCCATACGGATGTATTGTTAGACTGAATATTGACGAAATTAAGCTTAGAATTTATCCAATTTATACCAATAACCTGAAAACATTTTGGCAGCCGTATCTTGTGGGTGAAGAGCAGTTTAAACAGGTAAAAGAATATTTAACTGATTTAGTAGATAAGCAATTTATTTTTGGTAATGATAATTTAGGAAAATTTATAGAAATTTTATTTTGATAATGTAAGTTTTTTAGAAGAATAGAGTGGTGAATATTGTGAATAATGGAAATAGATTATGGGTTGTAATATGTGGAAATATTCGTGATGAGCTAGATTTTAAATTAACCTTGACCAGAATTCTTGAGCTAAGAAGTTTAGGAAAAGTTGATCATATCGTGTTCTCAACTTGGTTTGGAGAAATTGATAAATATGATGGATTAAGGGAGCAATTAAAAGCACTCCGAGTTTATGTGCTAGAGGGGGAAACCTTGACTCCAGAGGCAGAAAAAATACCTAGTAACTCTGTAAATTATTGGCGTCAGGCGAGGCAACTATTAAGTGCTCTAGATATCATACCTAAGACTGACTTTGTATTAAGAGTAAGAACAGATCGTAGCCTAAATTATATAAACTATATGGATAAACAGGGTGTATTTGAAAATTACAAAATAAAAGTAAAAAAGATTGGAAATTTTCCAAAAATATTAGATTGCCAAATCATTGTTTTTCGTCCTCGTACGGTTAGATTGTTTCAAATGACAGATTTTGTGCTGTTAGGACAAAATAAAGATTTACATAAACTTATAAATTTTGATTTTTATGATCTCTATTTTCAAAAAGGAGTGGTTGCAAATATTCAATGGTACGCTTATCCATTTTTTAAGGAATTTCCTGTACTAAGGGATTATATGCGTTTTACTCGATATACACAAATAGTTCCTATGCTCAAAGAGTATGTTGATAAAAACAAAGAAAAATCTATATTTCCAGAAATTTATTATAAAGTTTATGCGATATATTTACTTATTTTAAATAGTCATTTTAATATTATTAGCCATGAAGAATTTGGTGAAAAAAATCGTGACAATATAAGTTTTTATCACTTTTTTTCAGGAAGTCCTAATAAAGGGCTTAAATATCAAAGTTTAGGAACAATTATTATAGATAAAGAATTGGTAAGAATGGCTATTCACGGTGAGTTAATAAAAACGGATGCTTATGATAGTTTTCTAACTTATGTTAAAAGGGCAATTAATAATGATGAGAATGATGAAATTTTTGTGCTTACACATAAGGAATATAAAGAGATTGTAAGTTTTTTTGATAAAAACCTCTTTCAATGTTCACCAGAGTTGGTGTGGCTTAAAAAAATAAGAAGATATCCATTGGATATAAGTAAATTATATTGTTATGAGAATGTGAAAAGTGAAGATAAACTTAATTGTTTAAATGTAGATAAAAATGACTGGAAGAAATTGAGCTACACGGAGCTGATAGAAAATGATTTGTATAAATTATGGTTGAAATATGAAAATGTTGAAATTGAGACAACAGAGAAAATGTTATTACCAATTGCTAGAACAGGCAATGAATGTGCAATTTATATATTGATTGATATGCTTTATAATAAATTAATTTTAGCAATAAATTTTAATGAAATTATAAGAATTACTTTATTTTATCTCGATATCAGACTAGGTTCTAAGGTTGTAACGAATATTACTGTTTGTATTGTATTAGTCTTAATAAAACTTTATGATGAACAAAGAATTGAGTTGAAAAAAATTAATTTAATGGTTGGTACAGTGCTTTCTAAAACTATGAATGAAGAAGAAATAGAGAAAATACTTCTCCAGCAACAAGGTCAATATACAAAAAATATATATAATATTTTAATTTGTAAAGAAGAATTTATACATAAACTATGGGTGTCAGTTATAAATAATCAGAAACTAAATGGAAATATTTTAAGTAAGATCAAAGGTGATGAGCTTATTGTTGCAAATAAAAAATGGTTAAGAATAAAGGATACTATATGAAAAGATTGATATTGGATATAGATGATACAATTTGCACAACCGAAAATGGTGATTATATAAATGCAAGGCCTAATCTTGATATGATTGAAAAAATCAAACAATATCATAATGATGGTTTTGAGATATGTTTTTATACCAGTAGAAATGTAAGAACTTTTGAAAATAATGTTGGAAAAATCAATGCCCATACTTTACCTATTATTATTGATTGGTTAAAAAGGTATAATGTGCCATTTGATGAAATACATTCTGGAAAACCCTGGTGTGGTTTCGATGGTTTTTACGTGGATGACAAGGCAATAAGACCTAATGAATTTATCAATCTAAGCTATGAAGAAATTTGTCAGCTTATAAAAAAATAAAGAGAATATTATGATTGTGATTCCTATGGCTGGTTTTAGTTCTAGATTCTTTAATGCAGGTTATATCGTACCTAAATACATGCTTGACTTAAATAACCAGACTATATTCGAATGGTCACTTTCATCATTTAAGACCTATTATGAGAAAGACCTCTTTTTATTTATTATTTTTGATCATTATGATACCTATAATTTTGTTGAAGCAAAAATTAAAAAACTGGGTATAGCTAATTATAGAATAATAACCTTAAAGGATCGTACACTAGGGCAGGCAGATACGGTTTATCAAGGTGTAAAAAATATACAGTATGATGATGAAATTTATATTTTTAACATTGACTCAAGATTAGTGGAATTTAAAAAATTGGATAGTTTTCCTGAAAAGGATGGGTATTTAGAAGTCTTTAAGGGAGAGGGGGAACATTGGTCTTTTGTTCTACCTGGAATAGGAAATAAGGTACTCAAAACCACAGAAAAAGAAAGAATATCAAATCTATGTAGTAATGGATTGTACTATTTTAAATCTCTGAAGCTATATCAGGAATATTTTAAAAAAGAATTAAGTTTGAATTCTGGTAAAGAACTCTATATTGCACCAATGTATAACTTGTATATAAAAGATGGAAAAGAAATTCTTTATAAGCTTGTGGAGTTTTCAGATATTGAGTTTTGTGGTACACCACAAGAGTACATAGATACTTTAAACAAAATAAGAGTATAAGATTATGATTTTAATTACTTCTGGTGCATATGTGGCATCTGAGTTTCAGGTAGAGTTGGGACGTATTCCACCATGTTTATTACCTATCGCCAATAAGAAATTAATTGAGCTGCAAGTATCACAACTGAGATCAACTTTTGAAAATGAAGAGATTTTTCTCACTTTACCTGAAAGCTATCAATTGTCTAATGCAGAAACAAGAATTTTGTCCACTTTGGATGTAAATATCGTTTTTATTCCTGATAATTTCAAACTGACGGAATCAATCCTTTATGTACTGAATACTAATGAATGTCTACATAAGAATGAGGTTCTTTATTTGTTGCATGGTGATACTTATTTCCTAAATTTTAATGAACTTGTTCAAGCTGATATTCTTACCGTATCCAAATCATTTAATAGTTATAACTGGGAGGTTGTGCGAAGTAACAGCCAACATGCACTTGTTTGGAGTGGATTTTTTTCATTTTCTTCAATTAGTTATCTGCTCAAATCTTTAACCCTGAAAAAAGAGGGCTTTGTTGAGGCAATTAAGTTTTACAGTGAAAGTCATTATCTAAAACAATTGGAAGTACAAGACTGGTTTGATTTTGGCCATGCAAACACCTACTTCTCTTCAAGGGCAAACATTACCACCCAAAGGGCTTTTAATGATTTAAAAATACAGGATGGTGTTGTAAAAAAACAAGGAAAACCAAATATCAAGATTGAAGCAGAAGCATTATGGTATATCAATGTACCTAGACGGATAAGAAAATATATACCCGTGTTATTGGATTTTAATAACAAGAATTCTGATACTTACTACTGTTTAGAATATTTACCTTATATTCCATTGAATGAATTGTTTGTCCACGGTAAAAATGAGGTGTTACAATGGAATAAGATATTCGATAAAATATTTGAATATATAAAAGCCTCTAAAGCAGTAGATGGAGAAATTACTGATTTTTTACCTATTAATGAAAGTATTGTAAATTTATATACCCAAAAATCTAGAGATCGTTTTATCCAGTATTTGGAAAGTGAAAATATTAGTGTGGAAAAAGAGATTCTTTATAGAAATAAAAAGTTGCCAAAACTAAAAAATATATTGGAAGACTGTATAGCTAAAGTTATCAATCTCAAAATGATATATGGAGTAATGCATGGTGACCTATGCTTTAGTAATATGCTATTTGATTCAAGAGGGGATCGAATTAAGGTACTAGATCCAAGGGGACTGAATTATAAGAATGAGTTCTCTTTGTTTGGCGATCTGAAGTATGACTTTGCTAAATTAACTCATTCTATTGTGGGTTTTTATGATTTCATTATTTCTGGTTATTATAAAATTGAAGAGGAATCAAATGGTTCTATTCAAATAATTTTTGACATTGATGATCGTACTCAAGCAATATCTCAAAACTTTATCAATGATTTTATAATAGAAGAGATAACTGTTAAAGAAATAATGCCACTCGTTGTTTTACTTTTTTTATCAATGTTACCTTTGCACGATGATCGGCCTGATCGACAAAAGGCTATGTTTTATAATGCCTTAAGATTATATTTTGAGTATTGTGGTAAAACCTTGTAATAACTTGAATCGATTTTTGTGACTTTGGTGGAATTTTCAAGGTTATCATAATATGTAGGTGACCTGTGAAATTGGTGGGCTTTTATGAAAAGACATCTTTTGGGAGGTATGGTTGGCTTGTTAGCTGTATCTAATACCTTAGCAGTACAACCTTATGATGTTTTTGATCTACATTTTGTTATCATTACGCCAAACCCTTTAGCTCAGTCATTTGTTACCAAAGAGCAATTAAAAAAAGAAGTGGATATATTAAATACATATTTTGTTAAAGAAGATCGTTCTCCAATTATCAAGTTTAGATATAAAAGTGCATCTTTTTATCGAGATATTAAAAATTCAACCTGTTCTTTTGTTGCCTTAAATAGTGGCACAAAAGTATATGATTCCGAAGTATGGGCAACGTACTTCAATCAATGTATTGACCTAAAAGTAAAAGACCCTAATGCGATAAATGTTTATATTTATGATAGCTATACCTTGAAGCAGGGTTTCAAGAACCGTGATGGACATGGAAAAAGAAATGGAAATCAACCTTTTATTTTCTTGGATTGGGAAAGATTAAATCATAATGTTCAGGCACCTGAGGAACATGAAATGGGACATGCTTTTGGTCTTAATCATTTCTGTGCATTAGGTGCAAACCCTAACTCTTCAACTAATATTATGTCATCTTCTTGTATAGGTGGTTCTACAGGGAAACGAGATATGGGTTTTAATGCTGAACAGGTTAAGACTATTCTGCATAATGCATCCTTGATAAAGTCAAAATTGGCAAAGCAATAATACGATTCTAATTATTATAACCAATTGAATGATTTCTAAATCTCAGCAATCAACTGATCTGCCATTTCCCTAGTTTTTTTCAAACCTGGCATACGATATTCCGTATGACCATAGTCCTTGATTGATTTCCAGCGACCACCCCAGGTCAAACCCACTGATTCAGCAACCTGACCATATAACTCATAGCCTCGCATTGCCCAAGGGTCGCGTTCTGTGATCACAACTTTACCGTTGCGTTTAAAGGCAACATCAGCCGCCAGCCCAAACTGATGGTAACTTTGGTAACCTTTTGCACGAGTTGTATTGGGATTACCAGCCAACATATTTTGACGGTCAGGGCTACGATAACCCTCAAGTAAAACCAGCTCATAACCATGTTGCTCTTTCATGATCTTAAAAACCATGAGCAGACGTTGTTTATAACGTGGATTAATTTTGTCCCATTTACGATCAACTGAGGCGGTGTCTAGGCTACCATGCGTATGCATAGGTGGCACCTCAATCGGGGAAGCATTGATACTGGTATTATGCTGTGCCTGATAGGCCTGTTCCAGTCGGGTTGCTTCCACAATCGCATACTGAATCAGGGTTTCATCAACTTGAGGTGGTGGACTGAGCATTTCACCATTGAGCAAGGCATAAATTTGCGGATCAGTTTCTTTTAAATATTCAGCTTCAATCCGTGTTGAATTAATGGGACGGGTAAAAGCAAAAATCAGGATACTGGCAAATAGGAAAAAACCAGCAATCAATATCCACCATTGCTGTAAGTGCCAATGTGACTGTAACTTTTGAGGTGAGGCAGCCTGATACATATTCTCGGCAAATTGCATCACATGAGTGATTTTTCTCCGTCCGCTTGGAAGTACAGATTGTAGGAGTTGTGTGCATTTAAAGCGTAGTTCATAGGACATAAGCAGTCCAAGCCCTAGAGCAACAAAAACAAAGCAGGGAAAAATCAACCAAATCATGGATTATTTGAGTTCATTTACAGCAAAGGCTTTTTGGGTGATTTTAATCTGTACCACTGCGTCAGGTGTGTCCGCTTCAGGTTCTGCTTCTTTCGGTGTCACCACTTGTTTAGATGGTATGGCAGGTTTTACGGCCTTATTGGCAGGGGCGGCCTCATTTTTAGTATTTGAGTTTTTAGCTGCAACTGGCTGGGCTGGTTTAGCATTCGGTTCATTGGCAAAAGGAGAGACCCGTTGCTGTGAATGTGGTGCAGGAATGGGGGTGTGTTGGAAAAACTTGTTTAAATCACTGCTTTGTGGCTGGGCAAAATTATTGTCCTCAACAGTTTCAGTTGATTCCTGATGGGAGGTTTCTACTGTATAAACATCTTGGGCATTTTGTCTGCTTATGGGGGAAACAGGTTGTTCCTCTGGGCTTGTTATACTGTTTGAATCAGGATTTGCCTGTAACTTGGAAAATAGAAAGAAAGCAAATAGGCTGAATGCAATGCCTGAAATAAACCCAATCAACAAATAAATGGTAGGCGCTAACGCTTTCTTTTTATTGCGCTGTAATATGCGTAGAGAGGTTGGCTTTTCCTGAATCATGCTGTATCAACTAAGGTAAATGAATGGTGATATGCGCTTCTTCTGCTGGTGCAGAAATGATATTTTGATAAGCGGCCAAGGCATTTTGATTCTGTTGGGACAGCATAAACCTGAGTCCAGCAAAGGTGAGCGCACTAAACATCAATAAGAAGATCAGAATCCAGAAAAAGGGTAGTTCATGATGGATGATGTGTTTAATCTGGTCTGGAATGGCGGCAAAAGGTGAGAAAGCAGCTTTTTTACCTTTGAGATAGTCAATCTCATCGCCTACACGTGCAACCAGATGATTCAGGCTTTCAATCGATTCTATGCGGTATTTGCCCTGAAAACCCAAAAGTAGGCAGTAGTGAAACACTTCAAGTGAAGCCAAACGTTCCTTGCCACGGCTACGCAACTGTTCCAGCATTTCAAAAAAACGATATCCTGCAAGTTGCGAACCAAACAGGCTCAGTTGCAGTGGACTGATAAGCCAGTTATTTTGCAGGTTAAAATAGGCGGCATCCTGCTGGGTGGCAATAGTTTCGTCAATCAAGGCGCAAAATGCATATTTGGCATCATGAATGTCATCGGCAGAAAATTGTAGCCGTTTCGCCTGCTGCTCAAAGCGATTGAGTAGGTCCAGAATCTTTTCACGGAAATTGCTTGGGTTGGACGGAATGTAACGGTTGCGGATCAGGAACACCAGATAAAATCCATCGTGCATCAGGTCAATCAAGTTGACAGTTTGCGACTTATTTTGAGACTGATCGGTAATTGCCAGGCCTGAACCAATTTGTCCATCATCAAATAATGAGGGAATAGCTGTTGGATGCTGAGTCATTTTATTTCCCTTAACTATTCATTACGGCAATCAATTCAATACTAATGTCCTGAAAACCAGCAGGGACATAGACACAGATCGTTTCTGATTCAAGCATACGTTGATAGAGTTCGTGGTGGGGTTCGATCTCAAAATAACTCACACCCGAGCGCACAGGGATTGCGGTCGGCACCTGCATGAGATGGTGTAGGGGAACGGCGGGAAGTGCGGCAATCACACGCTGTTCCACATCAACGGTGCTGCCCACCTTAAAGCGTAATGGCACAATCTGAATAAGTTCGTGGGTTTGCATCATGCTGCTGGAGACTGCAATATAAAGACGCGTATCACGAGTGATTTTGTCCGATTCCAGACTACCGACCCAATACGATGGTCGAATTTCCTTGAGTGCAATACTGAAGTAACGACTGGAAATAATGGTATCCAGTAGTTCCCTTAAAATAAGGTCAAGCTGTTGAAAACTGTCCTGAAGCTGGTGATGCTTATAGTGAGGGAGATGATCAACATCATAGGCGGTTGAAAAGGTCAGCAATGAGCCCGTCAAACGTAATAATTCTGAAAATAGGCGTTCTGGATGAATCTGGGGATATTGCAATAAATGGTTTAGTCCCGCATAGGCAGTGTTCAATGCATTGATGAGCCAGAATGAGACAATATCACCCGAACGGAACTCGATAAGCTTTTGTTCATTTTCACGGTTGTTGCTTTGAATGGTTTTAATCTTGGCCTTAATCACGTTGAGGGTACGTTTTAAGTTGCCGATTAGAGACTCTGAAGCCGCAATATGCAAAATCGGTGGAATAAATTTCGCATCAAGTTCAAAACTGCCTGAACTTTGACGTTTTAATTTACCCACAGCCAAATACAGGAATCCATCCAGGTTTTGACTTGGTTGAATATGTGGTTCCAGTAACTTGAACTCTGCACGGCGTCGTAACAGGTTAAGCTCAGCAGGGCTGGCATCGGTAAATAAATCATGGGTTTCAGCCAGGTAATTATGGTAACGGCTGGAAAGGGAACGTATCTCATCAGCAATATTTTTCTTGTTGGCCTGTAAAATTGGCAAAGCAAGATAAACAATCATTTCACCTTTTAGGTTTAAGTCGTCCAGTAATAACGGTTCAGGCAAAAGGTCCTGGGCTGGCGCATGATAAATTTCACCATCCTGCCAGATGATTTCAACTTCCTCCAAAGCCAGAATATGGGTGGAAAGCTGAACCTCATCAAACCTTAATTTCTGTACCCCATAGGCATAGGGAATCATTGCCCGAACCGTATGGTTCAGTCGTTGTTCATGATAGGTATCCTGAATCTGGAAATGTTGCGGGCGTAGGAACAGCCCTTCTCCCCAAAGAATTTTCTCTGCTTTAAACATATTTATTTACCAGTCATTACTCATATTCATTCTTTGGCTGTACGCCCAGCATGTCCTGTAACATCTGTAATGGATGCTCATCCTTGATTACGTGCATCAACCATTCATGCAATGGCATCTGGCTCCATTTAATGGTTTTTTGCAGCATATAACTGACAGGACTGTGAGGCTCATTTTTCTCAAAATAGCTGGCAATGTCCTGTAGAACACGCATGGCCTGTTCCCGATTTTCAACATGCGATTGAACCTGTGGCTGAAAGGACAGTTGGTTTTGAGGAGGCATATGTGGAATGGTGGTTGACTGGATCACAGGGGAAATCGATGTGTCGATTTCCATCGTGTCAGAGGTTTGGGTTGACTGAACAAAGCGATCAGTTTCATAAATCTTTTTCAGGCTCAGGTGAATGTGGTCCAGACTGGAGTCAATTGCGGCAAAACTTGGTGAATCCAGCCCAAGTAAGCCATCCAGAACATTTTTCAGTACAGACCATTGCTGGAGAATGTCATTAAAATATTGATAGTTTTGATACTGAAAGTTTTTATCGGTCGTGGATAAGGCCTGTTCAAACTGTTCCAGTTCTGCTGACTGGTTACCACTTTCATAATCATCACTTTGTTTACGTCGAACATTCTCATGGTAGAGAAAATTGTCATAATCCAGCAAATGATAAAAAGGGGCGTGATTGATCAAGGGAACTTTCTTGATGAGTAACGGCAGTTGATTGATCAGACCCTGCAACAAGCCAATACGCTGGTCAAGGTCATCATCCTCAACTTCTGGATGAACCGTAAGCCAGTATTGTTCAAGCAAGCGATGGCTCAGCTCAAGACTTTTGCCAATCCCCTCAAAACCATACAGGTTTGCCCAGGCCTCAGAAAGCCAGGTGAGCAGGCGGATGTCCTTGGTTTTTGATTGCAGCAAGTCAATGGTGGTGGCTGCAACAAAATCCCAGTCGGCCTGTTTAGGCTCAGTGACCCAGTCCCCTTGGTCAAGTAGCACATCATCTTGGGTCTTCGCCTTTTTTATGGCATGAAATTCATTGGAAAATGAATAATCTTCTCCACAAGGTGATTGCTCATCAATGGGATGAAGTAATGAGGAAATATCCATATGCATCACGATTTTGGCTCAATCTTAAATTTTAAACTTCAGCTTTGGCTTTTTTACCTGAACGTTTTTTGCCTGCCTTTTCAGCAGGGTCGAGTTGATAAGTAATCTCATCATCCTGAGTGTCAATCATGATGCGCTTTGGCAATTTATGTTCAGCCAGCGCGATCAGGATTTCAGTGGCAAGGGACGGTAAAACGCTTGAGTTCAGGATATTGTCAACGTTGCGTGCGCCACTATCGACCTCGGTACAACGGTTTAACAGCAGTTCGATTAAATCCTCAGAATATTCAACCTGTGTTGCATATTGCTTTTTAATTCTGGCAACAATTTTTCCAAGCTTATGCTGAATGATTTGAACCAAAAGATCATCGTGTAGAGGGAGGTAGGGAACGATGCGCATACGTCCAATAAATGCAGGCTTGAACTGTTTGTATAAGCTCGGTTTTAACTGTTCAATCAGGTCTTCTGCGCTTGGCCATTGTTCTACTGGCTGGTTTAGGCATGCCTGCATGATGGCACTTGAACCTGTATTTGAGGTCAGCAGAATGGTGGTGTTTTTAAAATCAATCAGCCGTCCCTCACCATCCTCAAGCATGCCCTTGTCAAATACCTGATAGAACAATTCCTGCACATCGCTATGTGCCTTTTCAATTTCATCCAGTAACACAACGCTGTATGGATTGCGGCGCACGGCTTCGGTTAAAACCCCACCTTGACCATAACCCACATAGCCTGGAGGGGCACCCTTTAATGAGGAGACCGTATGTGCTTCCTGATATTCAGACATATTAATGGTAATGAGATGCTGTTCGCCGCCATATAGTTCGTTTGCCAGCGCAAGGGCGGTTTCGGTTTTGCCCACTCCACTTGGCCCAACCAGTAGAAACACTCCCTGCGGTTTATTCGGGTCTTCAAGTCTGGCCTTCGAGGTTTTAATGCCCTGTACCAGTTGCGAAAGGGCATAGTCCTGTCCCATAACCCGCTCAGCAAGCTTGTTCTCAAGGCTGAGGATCTGCCTGATTTCATCATTAACCATATTACCAACAGGAATACCTGTCCAGTCTGAAATAATTTCATTAATGATCTGGGCATTGACACGTTCAAAAACCAATGGAGCCTGACCTTGCAACTGTGCTAGATCAGCTCTTAATGAAGCAATTTTTGCCTGATGATCCTGTTCAGTTTCCGAACCCAGCTGCTGGATTTGTTGTACTAAGGCAAGCTCTTGTTGCCATCGGGTTTCAATATCCTGTATTTCTTTTTCTAATGCCGCAAGCTGTTGATTAATCTCTTCCAGACGTTGATGGTGAATCGGGAATTGTTGATGTTCATGGCTTAAAAGCTGTTGTTCAAGTTTCAGGTTATGTTGCTGTGCTTTAAGCTGATCCAGAACCACAGGCTGGGCATTTTGGGTCAGTGCCACGCGCGCGGCAGCGGTATCCAGTACACTAATGGCCTTGTCTGGAAGCTGGCGACCACTGATATAACGATGGGAGGCGTGAATTGCGGTAATAATTGCCTGATCATCAATATGCAGCTTGAAATGATTCTGCATGACAGGAATCATGGCGCGTAGCATATCAATGGCAACTTCCTCGGTTGGTTCCTCTACCTTGACCACCTGAAAGCGGCGGCTGAGGGCGGCATCTTTCTCAAAGTACTGCTTATATTCAGCCCAGGTGGTTGCTGCAATGGTTCTGAGTTCACCACGTGCCAATGCAGGTTTAAGCAGGTTGGCGGCATCATTCTGTCCAGCCTGACCACCTGCACCAATCAGGGTATGTGCTTCATCAATAAATAGAATGATGGGATGAGCAGAGGCCTGAACTTCCTGAATCACCTGTTTTAAACGATTTTCAAACTCACCCTTAACACTGGCTCCCGCCTGCAACAGTCCCATGTCCAGAACATGCAGTTGCACATTTCTTAAGGCCTCAGGAACCAGACCCTGCGAAATTTTTAACGCCAAACCCTCAACAACAGCGGTTTTACCCACCCCAGGTTCACCTGTCAGGATGGGATTGTTCTGACGGCGACGCATCAGGATATCCAGCATCAGGCGAATTTCAAACTCCCGCCCAATTACAGGGTCAATCTGCCCATTTTTAGCTTTTTCAGTCAGGTTAATGGTGTATTGATCCAGTGCTGGCGTTTTTACTGTTGTTGTGGCAACTGCTGGAGTTTGATTCGATGTTAAAACGGACGTTACATAATTTTCAGTAGCTGGTTGCTCACTACTTTTTCCACAAATATCCAGAAACTTATGCTTCATGGTATCAATTGGAAATAATTCAAATAAACTTGATGCCCTAAACGCAATTTGCTGTAAATCAGGTGCAGTTAACAAAGCAATAAATAAATGACTACTACGAATAATCGGGTTTTGCTCTGCCGATGCCAATAACCATGCCTGCTCAAATAATCGGACAATGGATTTTGTAAATATTGGAGTACGGGTATTTCCTTTAGGTAAAGCATTAATACTTTCTTTTAAATCATTTATTAAAGCTTCAAAAGAGATATTATTTTTTCTTAATAAAATGAGTAAGTCATTCGCAGGATTTTGTTGTAATAACTCGACAAATAGGTGCTCAATCTCAATTTCGTAATTTAGCTGGTTAATACAGTAGTTTGCAGATTTTTCTAATGCAGCACGAGTAGGAGGTGATAGTTTTGTAATTAAAACCTTTAAATTACCCATTTATGACTCACAATAACTTTGAAATATCAAGACCGAATAAGTGGTTTTTGCCTGATAGGGTTGTTGTTTCTTTGTTTTATTTTTTGAATAAAATCAAAAACTTGTTTTAACTCTAAAAGAGTGTACAGATTATTCTACACCAAAAATTGTCACTTTTAAACAAAAATTGCACCTGATATTGAAAAAATTTTTATTCAGAAAAAATTACAAAACCTGATTAATGTTAATAAACGTAACTGGTATTGACTTTGTGTGTGATTTTTTTGTTAAATGCGCCAAAATGATCTAAATGTATAAGAATTGACGAGTAAGAGGGTTTTTTAACAATAATTGTCAGCTCTTCAATTATAAGTTAAATAATGACGAGGCATATTTTGAAAAAAGGTATTTTAATATCAATTCTTTGTATAACTACAAGTTTGATGGGGAGTTTGGTTTATGCAAATGATCAAGAAATAAAACCAATTAAATTAAAAAGTAAATGTATTAAAAAAAATCCATTGGTTGCCAATCAAACTGATCCTGAATTATTAGGAATATATCAGCAGGTATGTGATAAACAGAATGCCGAGCATGTAAATGATTTATTGGCTCAGGCTGCAATGAGAATGTATGAGCTAAAACAACCCTTGAATGCCTTACAGCTGGCAACCCAGTTGCAACAGCAAAATGTGCGTGGCGCTGCCCTAACTGATGTGACCTTTCTTGCCAGTGTGGCGATTGCAAATGGTGCGCTACAGCACATGCGTACTGATGAGATGCGTTATTTGAGCAATGAACTGACTTATCCACCAGCAAAGCAGTTGAGTGATGATATCCGTGTAGCACTGCCAGCACCTGACACCTCAAATATCAAGGCGGTTACAGAAGAGTCGTTAAAAAAAGAAGCCCATAGTTCAGTGACGAATACGCGACGAGTGGCAACCCGACCAAAAGTACGGCCGCAGCCTGTTCGAAATATAGCGGCCCAGACTGCAAAGCGCCCAGCTGCCGCCGCACCAGCGATCGCTAAACAATCACCAACTGTTCAAAAAACAGGGGCGAATCCATTTGATTCGTTGAAATAATAATCAAGGGTATACAATTATGGCAAAAAGAGAAAGCGTACAGAAAAAACTGCAACGCATTCGTCCTCCTCGTGTCCAGCTCACTTATGATGTTGAGGTGGGAGATGGTAAGGAATCAAAAGAGCTTCCATTTGTTGTTGGGGTGATGGGTGATTTCTCCGCTGCCTCTGAGTTGGAAAAGACCAAGTTAAAGGATAAGAAATTCATCAATGTCGATCTGGACAATATTGATGAAGTTATGGAGTCTCTGGCCCCACGGGCAGCTTTTCAGGTTGAAAACACCCTGACGGAAGAGGGTGGTCGTATGTCGGTTGACCTGACGTTCAACTCAATGGAGGATTTTCGACCAGAACAGGTAGTTCAGCAGGTTGACCCACTGCGTAAGCTGGTTGCAGCCCGTGAACGTCTAACTGATCTCCGCAATAAAATTTCCAACAGCGAGCGTTTGGAAGATTTACTGGATGAGGTATTAAAAAATACAGATCAGGTTCGTCAGCTGAGTGTGGAGGCGGAAAATGAATAATTTACAAGCCTTGGCAGTGAATGGTGTTGAAGCTGAATCAGCAAATTTACTGGATTCGATTGTTGAACAAAGCCGTATTGCCCGCAATGATGATGAGCATGTCCGTGCAAAAAGCTTGATTGGTGAGCTTGCCAAAGAGGTGATGGCGGGAACAATTACAGTTTCTGAAAACATGACCTTGTCGATTGACAAACGTATTGCGGAAATTGATGCACTGATATCAAGGCAGCTTAGCCAGATTATGCATCATGAGCAATTCCAGAAAATCGAGTCAACCTGGCGGGGACTGTACTATTTCTGTCAGGAAACACCGTCCAACCCAATGATTAAGATTCGTATGCTGAATACGACCAAGAAAGAGTTGGTGAAGGATTTTCAGGGTGCGACTGATTTTGACCAAAGTACCCTGTTTAAAAAGATTTATGAAGAGGAATATGGTTCATTTGGTGGCGCACCTTACGCAGCCCTAATCGGTGACTTTGAGTTTGACCGCACCCCATCTGATATGTATTTGTTAGAACAGGTGTCGCATGTGGCGGCAGCGGCCCATGCACCTTTCATTGCAGCCGCAAGCCCAAGTATTCTGGGACTTGAGTCATTTACCGATATTGACCGTCCGCGTGATGTTTCAAAAATCTTTGAAACCGCAGAATATGTGCAGTGGCGCTCTTTCCGCGATAGTGAGGATTCACGTTATGTCGCACTGACCATGCCGCATGTCTTGGGCCGTCTGCCATATCATCCGAAAGAGGGAACCGCAACCGAGGGCTTTAATTTCATTGAGGATGTTTCTGGTGAGAACCATGATGACTATCTGTGGATGAATGCTGCCTATGCCTTTGGCACACGTCTGACCAATGCATTTGACTCTCATGGCTGGTGTGCCGCAATTCGTGGTGTTGAGGGCGGTGGTCTGGTTGAGGGTTTACCTGTACATACCTTTAAGACATCGGATGGTGAGGTGGTGTTTAAGTGCCCAACTGAAATTGCCATTACGGATCGCCGTGAAAAGGAACTCAGTGACCTTGGCTTTATTCCGTTGGTGCACTGTAAAAATACTGATTATGCCGCTTTCTTTGGGGCGCAGTCTGCGCAAAAGCCGAAGAAATATGACAGCGATACCGCAAATGCCAACTCCGCGCTTTCAAGTCAGATCCAGTACATCATGGCGGTTTCACGTATTGCCCATTACCTAAAGGCGATGATGCGTGACAAGGTGGGAAGCTTCGCATCGGCAGGCAATGTTGAAGCCTTTTTGAATGAATGGCTTTCCCAGTATGTGTTGCTTGATGATGGTGCATCTCAGGAAGCGAAAGCACAATATCCGCTTCGTGAGGCATCGGTAAAAGTTGTAGAAGACCCTGCTCAACCAGGCCACTACAAGTCCGTGGTTTTCTTAAGACCACATTTCCAGCTGGATGAGTTGTCCGTTTCTTTGCGACTCGTGACTGAATTACCACAGTCCTCAAATTAAAAAATGAGATCAGCTAAAGGGACTGTTGATATTTCACAGATGCATGGCTGAAATGTAAATAGCCCCTAATAACTTTAATAAATAGAGGTAAGTTTTAAATGAAAGATATATATATTGAGTTTCGTGGTAAATACAAGGTAGATGGGGAATCTCGCGATTCTGAACACAAGGGGTGGCTTGAAGTCAACTCTTGGTCCCACAACATCCGTCAGCCTAAATCTGCGACCTCAAGTAGTGTTGGTGGCCATACCGCTGAGCGTGTTGAACACTCAGACATGATCTTTGTTAAGGATCTGGACGCAACCAGTCCAAAACTTTGGGAAGCATGTTCTGCGGGTTATACCTTTGATGAAGTGCAGATCGATTTTTACCGTGCCAATGGTGACAAGCGTATCAAGTACCTGCAAATCAAGCTGAAACATGTTCTGGTTTCAAGTGTGACACCCACTGTAAATGAAGAGGGTGTACCAACTGAAGCATTTGGCCTGAAATATGCCGCGGTTGAGTGGACCTATAACCAGCAGGACATCAACGGCACTGCGAAAGGCGCTGTTACCAAGAAATGGTCACTGTCTAACAACACAGCTTCATACGCTGCGTAATAGAGGCTGTGATTTTCAAATAGGGGTTAATGAAGTTATTAATCCCTATTTTTTCCCAATCCTGTTTTTATAAAAATGAATTTAGATCAACTTTATCCCTATGGATTTCGGTCAACCTTGTTTGACCGTCTGGTACCTGAACATGAAGACTATTTAAGGGGATTGTCCATTCAGCAATTACGGAAGTCCGTGGCCCGCGATCTGGAGGATCTGCTCAATAGCCGAATCGTGCAGTTTGATGGGGATATGGATGAATACCCTCTGGCAAAGAAGTCAATTTTGCAGTTTGGAATCATTGATTTTGTGGGGCTTTCGACAGCCAATCCATTGGATCGGGACAAAATCTGCCAATCCATCGAGCAGTCAATTGCCGCCCATGAACCACGATTGAGGCAGATAAAGGTTGAGATGTTACTGGATGGCCACAATATGGGGGCGCTCTGTTTAAGCATTCAGGCCTACTTCAACATCCATCCTTTGTATGAACCTGTTTTTTTTGACGCTTTACTCAAGCCAACAACACAACAATATGTTATTTCTGCAAGAACCTAGTGTGAGCGAACTGTGATAGAGCAACTTTTACCGTATTATGAAAAACAACTACAAGAATTCGGTCAACAATCTCGAGAGTTTGCGCAGAAATACCCAAAGATTGCGCAACGACTGTCATTGAATCAGGAACAGATTGATGACCCACATATTGAACGGTTAATTCAGGCTTTTTCACTGATTGCTGCGCGTATTGATAAAAAACTGGCAGACAGCTACGACATTTTTACCCATTCCCTATTTGAGGTGATGTTTCCTCAATATCTACGCCATTTTCCTGCCTGTACAGTGGTCAGTTTTGAGGATGTCAACAAGCTGAAACAACTTGGCTCTGTACATACGATTCCCCAGAAAACCACCTTGAAGTCTCGCAGTTTTAAAGGGGTGCAGTGTGAGTTTAACACCAGAAATGAGGTTCGGTTATTACCGATTTCCCTGACCAAGCTAGAGTTTCAAACCTCACCAAGTACCCATATGCACTTAAACCAGAATGCAACCTTGAGTTTGAAGTTTGAAATTTTTAATGATGCGCAAAAATGGATACTGGATGAGAAACTGCCGATTTATTTAGATGCGATTTCCAACTTTCCGTTACAGGTTCTGGACTGTATCTTT
This sequence comes from Acinetobacter sp. GD03645, assembly GCF_029845285.1. Lineage (NCBI taxonomy): Bacteria > Pseudomonadati > Pseudomonadota > Gammaproteobacteria > Moraxellales > Moraxellaceae > Acinetobacter > Acinetobacter sp. GD03645. The sequence goes on from NZ_JAOCLL010000020.1 coordinate 28,725, forward strand.
CGTAGCGAAACAGGTTTTTCTTTGCGTATGGGGCAACATGTTTTTGAGATTAACAATCCCTTTGCAGTGATGGGTTTTACTGAACAGGAAAGCCTATTGCCGATTGATCAACACACCCATCATGCCTACCGTTTATTGATGGAGTATTTCTGCTTTCCTGAAAAGTTCAATTACCTGAATCTTGATCTCAGTTGTTTGAAAGGAAAGCTTCAGCAACAGAATACATTCGAGATTCTGATCCATCTCAAACTGAACTTAAATGATCAGGCTGTGGTTCGAAATTACTCTGAACTGAATGTCGCAAACTTCAAGTTATTTACCACGCCAGCCATCAACCTATTTGAAAAACAGGCTGAACCACAGAAAGTTTCGCATACGCAGTTGCAATATCCACTGGTGACTGATGCACATCATCCAGAGCTTTATCAGGTTTATTCAGTGGTTGAAATGAATATGGTGCGGGAGAAAACCAATCAGGAACAAACTCATCTTCCTGTTTTACCTTTTTTTGCAATGAGCCATTATCACAATGACAAAGTGCAGTTTTTCTATTCTCTGAATTATTTGCCATCACCAACCAAAACCATGCAAATGGGCTATTCGATTGTTTCGAAGCATCTAAAACCCTATGAAATCAAATCGGATTTTATTAGTACCGCCTTGTTATGCTCCAATGGTGATTTACCCCATGAGGCCTTGAGTCAAAGCAACAATATCCTGAACCTGAATGACAGCAGTCTGGCGAGACGCGCACTGATTTTAAAACGCCCAACCTCACCATTCTATTTTGACAGGAATAAAAATGAGCAGTGGCGCATTATTTCCCATCTTTCACTGAATACTTTGGCGTTGATGAAAGGCGATGCCTTGAGCCATGTCAAGGAGCTTTTGGCTTTATATAACCTGCCGCATTCAAAGGAAAATATTTTACTGATCGATGCGCTGAAACAGCTCAGTTTTTCCACCACCAATAAATTGATGAACTCCAAACCATTTCCGATGTTTATTCGTGGTGTACGGGCTGAACTTACCGTTAACAGCAGTGTATTCAGGGGGCACAGCCTCTATATTTTTAGCCAGTTGCTCAGCCACATTTTTAACCTGAAAGTTCAAATTAATAGTTTTGTCGATATTGTGGTGAAAGACAGCCTTAACCAACAGGAGATATACCAATGCGTTCAGAACGTTGGTGGCAAGACGCTTCTGTAGTCGACCAGCTTTTCAAGAAGCCAGGCTCATTTGAATTTATTCAGTCGACACGGTTATTACGACATCTACCTACGCCATCTCCGCAGCAGGACTGGTCTGAGGATTTCGAGTTTGGAACGTCTTTTAGTTTAAGTTTTCCTGCGACTGAAATCGAGGAGCTGAGCTATCAGGATGAGCGTATTCATTTAACCAATTTGGTGGTGGGGCTAACGGGTACGCAGGGTGCGTTGCCTTATACCTATACCAATAAGCTCAAGCATGGGACTCGGCAGCAACGTGCTGAGGTTAAGGCATTTCTGGGCTTGTTTAACCATAAACTCACCAGCAAATATGTCGATGCCAGCATTGCCTATAACCTGCCAGTCCGTTATGAAATAGAAGCTGACAACCATTATTTAGATATTCTGCATGCCTTAAATGGCTACATTCGCTCCCAGCATGACCAGCACGATTTAGATGAATATTTTGCCGAATTTTCTGGATTGATGCAGGGACAGAACAATACTGCCCATGCCTTAAAAACTGTTTTATCGTGTGTGTTTAATGAGCAGGTGCATATTCAGGAATTTGTGAAAGAAAAATTCCAGCTGGGAGATGAACAGAAAACCACTTTGGGCGGAAAAAATCCAAGCTTATTGGGAGTCAATACATTCTGTGGAGACACGGTCCAGCAGGTTGATGGAAAGATTGAAATCCAGATTGGTCCATTATGCCGTGAACGATATTTGGCTTTTTTACCTCATCAACCATTAAATAAAAAATTAAAGCACCTGATCCAGACATGGTGCAGCCCGACCTTGTTTATTGATGTTCGACTGATCCTTGATAAAGATGAAGTGAATCCAATCCGTCTGGATTCCACCCATGAAATTGGTTTGGGGCAAGGGGCATTTTTAATGCCGTCCATACAACTACAACATAACACTGAAACACGTTATGCACTTTTAGGAGCCGCATAATGGTCAAGAAAATTCTGGCGACCCTGATCAGTTGCTTTATCCTGACTGGATTGGTTGTGGTCTATTATTGGCGGGATATCCAGTATCAGCCTGAATCTGCGGATCTAATCAATTATTTCTTGATTCTGCCAATGGTTATTACATTGATTCTGCTTTCGCCTTGGTTGATTTATAAGGCTTATCAAGCCTATAAACAGAACAAACAGCAGGCTTTGGAAAGTGGGCAAAATCAGGAAAATGGAACAACAGGGCAGCAGGGTGTTGTGCCAGAAAGTAAATGGCTGAAACTCAATCTATATGCGGCAGGTGCCTATAGTGCATTGGGTGAAAATGAGGCAATTCTGGACGGAATCAAGGCATTTACCAGTCCGCAGCTGGATCGCAATTTATTGAACTTTCAGGGTCTGCCAATTTTATCCTACCGTATTGAAGACCTGGACCAGCAGTTGGGAGATGAGCAGGATGAGGACTCATTTCTATCCGTGCGTCAGCAACGGATTATGGCGCTGATTCAGCATCAAATTGGACAACATACTGAACTTTTACTTTCCATTGCAGACCATCTCAAGCGGTCTAGCCTGTTTTATGAAAGCCAGAATCTGCATGAATATCGTATGCATCCCGCATGGATTGACCCAGCCTTTTCGGGGAATGAGGACGAAGCTGAATCAACCCAGCAGATTGAGCAGGTGTACCGTTTGGACAAGCTGAACCTGCATATTCTGTTGCCTGAAGATGTGGTGCATACCTGGAATGATACGAGTAGTAATGAAAGTATCCAGACGATTTTTTATGACCTTGGATTCATTCCTCAAAAATTTCATATTGAATACCACTTCATGAGTGAGGCATCCACAGACCAGCTTTTAGTTGAATTACTGCAACGTATCCACAATCAGCCTCATGAGATTTCTCTGTTGGTTGCTGCTGACTCAGAAATTGACCAGGAAATGATGGATGAAAAGTTTTTGGGAGCCAATACTTATATTCCAGCTGAATATGTGGGTAGTAGCTGTCTGGCTCATCCAGCACTCCAGCTTGAACAGCTACAACCATTAAAGACCCTAAAGCTGGTTGCCCATCAAAATAACTTAAAGCAAATCTTCAAAGAACTGGATATTCATGATCTACCACAATATCAAGATGAAGATCCTTTTGTGCTGGTGCTTGAAGATGCCACTAACATCAAGATGGTAAAAGGGCTTGAGCAGTTTTTCGCCCACAGTCCTGTGGAGCAGCACCATTATTTGTATTGTAAGCCAACTGTTGGGCATACCCAGAATATGGCAAAAATTTTTGGGCTGATGTTGGGGGCACATCTTCCAGACCCACAGGTTGCCTTTGTTTATAGCCAGGATTTGAAAGCGTTTATCCAGCCTTTTCCTGAAACCACACCCGATCATGAAAATGCGGCAATTGCTGATTGATTAACTTTATTAAGAATTCGAGAACTCAATGTACATCATTTTAGGTTATCTGTGGCGGTACATTACGAATCCTAAGGCCATTATTGCTTTGTCCTTGTTCGTGGCACTGATGTCTTCATACTCTTCCATCCCACGTCATATTTTTTGGGTGTTGGCTGCAACCTATGCCTTGGGGCTGATTGCCTATGGGATTTACTGGCTGGTGCAAAGAAAGCGTCATGCCGCTCAGGGGGAGGAGCTTGCCAATGCCATTGAGCAGGACAGCAAGGCGGAATACGGCAACCAAAAGGATAAGGCCGAATTACAGCTAATCCATCAGCAGATGAAAGAATCCATCCAGTTGATTCGTAAATCCAAGTTGGGGGATAAAAAGGGCAATGCGGCTTTATATGAATTGCCGTGGTATATGGTGATTGGTAATCCCGCCGCTGGAAAAAGCTCTGCGATTTACAACTCTGGCCTGAAATTCCCATTTGAGAAAACCCATCAAAAGATGGTGTCTGCTGGATTGAGTGGTACACGCAACTGTGACTGGTTCTTTTCAACAGAAGGCATTCTGCTGGATACCGCAGGGCGTTATTCTGTGTATTCAGAAGACCATTCTGAGTGGCTGGGCTTTTTAAATATCCTCAAAAAAAACCGTTCCAAAGCGCCAGTGAATGGCTTGATTGTGATTGTCAGTATTGCGGAGCTGATCAGTCACAGTCCTGAAAGTTCATTAAAATTAGCCAAAAACCTGCGTGCCCGAATTCAGGACCTCACTGAAAGACTGGAAGTGGTGGTGCCTGTTTATCTGGTGTTTTCTAAAATGGACCTGATTGCAGGTTTTACTGAGTTCTTCGATTGTTATGAATCGCAGGAATACAATCAAGCATGGGGCGCAACATTACCCTATGAACAAAATTCGTCGCAGAATGCAGTGGAATTATTCGAAAAACATTACAACCTGCTCTATGACGGTTTAAAGAGCGTCAGCACCACACATTTAAGCCGACGTCATTCGCAGAATATTTCTCCAAGTGTCATGACATTTCCTCTGGAATTCAAGACGCTGAAACCAGCGTTGAAAAGCTTTATTGGCACCTTGTTTGAAGACAATCCGTACCAGTTTCAGCCTGTGTTCCGTGGCTTTTATTTTACCAGTGCCTTGCAGGAAGGCATTATTGAAAGCCCAATGACAGAGAATATTGCACAAGAATTCCAGCTTGAGCAAATCCAGAATAATGGACAGGAAAATGTAAATGCATCGCTTGCACCAAATCATGGTTATTTCTTGCAGGGCCTGTTTTCCAATGTGATTTTGCGGGATAAAGATCTCGTCAAGCAGCATATCAATCCAGTGAAAAAGCGTCAGCGTTATATTGGTTTTATTGCCGCGTTGATAGGTGTTTCCTTGGTGCTGGGAGTGTGGGTCTGGTCATACCGTAACAACCAGCAACTGATTGCGGATGTACAGGCCGATTTGGATAAGGTTGTTCACTTGGAGAAAACTTCTGGACAGCAACTATCGACACAGCTTGAAGCTTTGCTAATTTTACAGGAACGTTTGCAGCAACTGGATGAGTTTAATGAACATCGTCCACTTAAGTTCAGTTTTGGTTTATATCAGGGCAATCAATTACGTGACAGTTTAAAAGCAGAATATTTAAAGGGGATCAAGCAAATCGTTCTGACCCCGACACAGCAAAATATTGCCCAATATCTACAACGGGTTAAAAATAATGAAGCAACGCTAAAAGCCAATCATGTCAATGTTGAAATCAAGCAGGTCGCCAAAACACAACAATATTTAGAGCCATCTGATAGTAACCCTCAAGATGCTTATAACGCCCTGAAAGCGTACCTGATGATGAGCAATCCTGAATATATGGATAGCAGCCATTTAAGTGATCAGGTTTCACGTTTCTGGCGTTCGTGGCTGGATACCAACCGTGGGCAAATGCCGCGTGGTGAGATGATTCAGGATGCGGAAAAAATCCTTTCTTATGCCATGACCTTGGCCAATCAGGATGGTTTCCCGATTCTGGAAACCGATGCGCAGGTGGTGGATCAAACCCGTCAGGTCCTTTTATCTGTTATTCGTGGCATGCCAGCACGCGATCGTGTCTACAACGAAATCAAGATGCGTGCGGCAGTGCGTTTCCCAGCGGTGACTGTTGGGCAAATTGTCGGTGAGCAAAACCGTAATATCGTTTTAGGCAGCTATGCATTGCCAGGTGTGTTTACCCAAAAGGCCTGGGATGAATATGTTGAAAAGGCCATTGATGATGCTGCAAATAAACCAACTGACAGTAAGGACTGGGTATTGAATAGCCGTCAGTCTGATGATCTGACTTTCTCAGGTAGCCCAGAACAGATTCGTAAACAACTAGTGGCTCTGTATAAGCAGGAATATGTGACTGAATGGAAGAAGTTCCTGAACGGTATTTATTATGCCAAGGCGGACCAGTTTAACCAGCAGGTAAAAAATATTGATGTCCTGGGTGAACCACAAAACTCACCAATCCGTACCTTATTGCAGCGCATTGCGATTGAAACCAACTGGGATAATCCAATTGTACAGGCTGAACTGGCTGTGCCTGAAAAGGGCTTTGTGGCCTGGTTTAAGCGTAAGGTGCTGAACAATACCGATGATAAAGCCGCAGCTCAGGCAGTGAACAAGGCGCAGGGAGCGATTTCTCAGGAATACCAAATGTTCTACCAACTGGTGCGTAAACGTGATGATCTACAGGACAAGTCACTGTTTGATGAGTATATGAACAACCTTGCACAGGTGCGCAGTAAGTTTAATGACCTGAAAACAGCAGGGGAGATTGGCCCAAGTGCGATGGCTCTGGTTAAACAAACCATCAATGATCAAACTTCAGTATTCAATGTCACCCAGAAATATGTGGATGAGAAAATGATGGTGGGCCTCAAGGATACTGACCAGCAGTTATTACAAAAACTCCTGATGAGTCCATTGACCCAATCCTTTGCCAGCCTGATTGTGCCAACCCAGGATGAGCTAAACAAGTTGTGGGGAATTCAGGCCTATCAGCCATTCCAAACCAACCTCAGCCAGAAGTATCCATTTAATTCAGGTGTGACCTTGCAGGCAACCAGCAATGAAATAGGCCAAATCTTTGGTGAGACAGGCAGCATTGCCCGTTTTGTAAAAGAGGCACTGGATCCATTTGTGATCCGCCGTGGCTATGTATTGACTTCTAAAACATGGAAAGATTTAGGTATTAGCCTGAATCCACAATTTGTTGTGGCTTTCCAGCAATATGTGGCGCCAGTCAATGGTATAGCAACAGGGAGTCTTGATCAGCCTGCGGTTGCACCAGTGTCCAATCAGTCGAATTTCCAGTTCTATCCATTACAGAATCCACAGTTCCTGTCCTATACCATTGATATTGATGGTCAGCGTATGGTCTACGAAAATGGAATCCAGCAATGGGTGAACTTTGTTTGGCCAAATCAGGGGGCAATTCCAGGGGCGCGTATTACCGCCATCGACCTGGAGGGTAAAACCCATACCATTTTTGAGGAACCAGGTGAATATGGAATTAACCGCTTGATTGATGCAGCACAGCGTAAGGAACAAAATGGCAGCTTTGAAATGACCTGGACCAGCAAAACTGAGCCATCTTTAGCCCTAAAAGTGAACTTTAGGCTCATTAGTGGCAATAGCTCAGGCAATATCGGTTCAAGCCGTGGTTATGCAGGCTTGCAGCTAGTGGATAAAGTGGTGACAGAAAAGGCGGTACGTGTGGTTTCAGCTCAGGCGACACCCGCAGGTGCAGCCGTTCCACCAGCACAGCCAACTACATCTGCACCAGCTCAGGCGGGAGGCACACCATAATGATAGGGATAGTCACGGGATATGGAGAGATGCCTGTATGCAACACGTAAAAACCACGCCACTGTATTATGGAAAGACGCCCGCCCGTGGCGATTTCCTCAAGACCAAGGGGCAGTATGCATTGATTCAGGTACTTGACCAATGGATTACCGAAGCCCTTGAACATGCCATGCGTGTAGCTGACTTTAAACAGCGTTACGAAACATTGCCTGCACTGGATTTCTTTATTGCAAACCCTGCTGAGCCAATGTTTTTGGCTGCAAACCTGATTGCAAGTCAGGACAGCTCAGGGCGGGCTTTTCCAATGGTGCTGAGTCAGTTGCTGGAAGTTGAGCAGCCATATCAAAATCTATTACTGGCGCCTTATTTTTATAAGTCTGTGTTGGTGGATTTATTTCAAAAGAATCGGGTATTACGCAGTATTCGTGATACCAATATCATGCTGGAGAAGCTTAACAATTTACCAAATTCAGTGCAGATTTTTACGGCTACGGAATGCAATGCTTTCTATGAAAACCATACCATGCATTCATTTGCCCAATTGATGAAAATCAATGTTTACGAATTAGCACAGAGCATGATTGGACTGGGGCTTTTACTACAACCGATCTTAAAAAATGGCACCAGCCGCTTAAACAAGGTTCTGATTCTACCCATCAATAACCCAATGTATTGCTATGAAATTGCCGCTTTTTGGGTGGGAATGATCGGACGTTTTCTGGGAACCAGCAATACTGAAATCCTGATAGGTATTCTACGTCGTGATGAACCGATTCTGTTTATTGGTTTTCAGGGTGCCGACATCATGGTGCTGAGCGATATCTTTACCCAGAACATGCAGAGTGAGCACTGGGTTTCACTCATTCAGGTACAGTGGATTGATGCTTATCTTGAGCAGAACGCAGGCCTTGCCACACTTGAACAATCACTTTGTCAGCGTCAGTTAAGTCTTAATCAGGGCTTAAAGCTATTTCGACAAACTTTTTTAGATGAATAAATATGAGAAATAATTCGAAATCTGTATGGGTAGGGATACTATTTGGTTTGATTGCCCTGACTCAAGGCAATATTGTCCATGCAGCGCCCATAGTGGTTGAGGGTGTCGTTCCGAACGAGGCAAGCAAACAGGCAATTTTGCTCAAGATGCAGTCTGTATATGGTGCCGATCAAGTGGTTGATAAAATTCAGATTGGTCCAGTGTCCGCACCAAATGGCTGGAGTGATTCAGTGACTCGGGTTATTACTCCTGATCTTAAAAAGATTAAACAGGGGCAGTTGCGTGTCAGGGGAACGCAAGTTGATTTAACTGGCAAAATGAGTGATCCAAATGCAATTCAACCCACCACGGATAGTTTCCAGACTTTGGTGCAGCAGCCTTATCGCTTGAATGCGCAACTTTCGGTGAACCAGACTGAACAAAAAATTATTGATGATGCGTTGAAGAACCGAATTATTGAATTTGAATCGGGGAGTGCCATTCTGACGGATGCGGGTCAAAAGATTCTGGATGAAATGGCGGTTGCCTTAAACAAGGTGGGCAGTAAGAAAGTCAAGATTATTGGGCATACCGATAGTTCAGGCGATGCCAATAAAAATACAGTCCTTAGTCAGGAACGTGCGGTGGCGGTACAAACCTATTTGGTCAGTAAGAGTATTACAGCTGAGCGTCTAAGTACGGAAGGCAAAGGCTCCAGTCAACCTGTTGCAGACAATACCACCGCAGATGGCCGCAGGAAAAATCGTCGGATTGAATTTGAAGTACTTTAATGATTCTGAATTAAGAGGGATGTGAGTATGGCAACACCCTATATTGTCATTGGCTGTTCAACGACAGGTGGAGGTCAGGTAATTACAGGCAATAATAGCTTTCTGGTTGAGGGCATCCCGATTGCCTGTGTTGGCGACAAGGCGACTTGTCCAAAGCACCAGACCGTTTCGACCATTATTGTGGGTGACCCAAATATGCAGGTGATGGGAAAGGCGGCTGCGCGGGTGAATGATGCCTTGTCCTGTGGATGTAAGCTATTGCCAAAGCAGAATTTGGTTGTTCAGGATAATGGTAGAAGCATAGGTAGCAGCCAAAGCTTTGCTCTTGCCATGGCTCCAACTCAAGATAGCTTTGTAAAGGACAAACCAAATAAAGAATATGGAATACAATTCCAATTAAAGGATGAGCAGACACAGAAAACGTTTAGTGAAATTCCATATTCGATCATCTACAAAAAGAATGGAAAAGTAGAAACTGGGTGGACTGATGAAGATGGTAAAACTCACATCATAAATGCAAACTCGCCAGATGAAGTTGAGTTTCAAACAATTGATGCCTCAAAACCTCTACCCCCGTTATAAGGATTCTAATAATGGCACAAGATAGAATATTTTCGCCTACTCTAATTCCCTCGTTAGATAATGAAGTAAAAGTCTGCCATGCAGATGAATTATTAGACCCCTTACTTTGTAATAGTATCGTTAAAGTACTTAACTATCATACAACGGTGCCTTACACTTTTATGATGAATCAGGCTCAATGGGATTGGGTAAAACAGAAATATCCCTTTGAGCATGATTTAGCTATTCGCTTCGGACTTGAGTATGATTTGCGCCAATTTGGCGATACAGTATTGGAGCGTTATTCTTTTCATACAATGATGTATTTAAAGTTTACTTTGTATGCACAAAAGCATTCAAGAAATAAAGGTGCGGAAATGATCTTGGAATTAGCAAAAGATACTTTTTCTGCTCGAATGGCGATTGCTAAGAAAAATTTTGGTGAAGTAATTGATTTAGCATTATCTAATGCAAGCAAGCCTGTCCTTGCAGCAAATGCTTTGGCAATGTTTACCAATAATGGCCCTTTTGGAATCAATGAATATATGTATCAGAATGTCTTCGGACGTCCATATGATAGAGCAACAGTTTCTCAATATATTCAAAACTACAACTATACCCCACCTAAAAACCGCTTTTCACTATGAAAATGAAATTAATCCCCGTACTAGCTATTTCATGTTTATTCTTAACATCTTGTAAGGCATCATCTGATAAAGATGACATAGATCAATTTGTAAAAGTAGATTTGAAAAACTATGCAACTGATAACTACAGAGTTTTTATCGAAGCCAATAAAAACTTCTCTAATGAACCTGCATTAAAAGAGACACTGTTTAATAATACTTACGTTAAGCTGGAAACAGCCCGTAGTCTTTTAAGTGATGAATATTCTGATTGGATAGAAGGCCTAGATCGTAATGGTTTTGATTATGCAGATCTCAATACGATATGTTGGATGATGGTCTATATGGAAAACTATGTAGGGAATATTGGTGAGAAATATAGGAAAGATCTTAAAGTTGAAACTCTAAGTGATGTACATCGACTCTATGAAGAAAGAAAAAGGGTAATCAAATTAAGAGATACTAAAGATCAAACTGCTAAAAATTTTGTTGAAGTGTGTTCTTAGTTTTCAAATGGTCCAATATGCAAAGCATAAAGTTATTTTAAAAAGATTTCTAGATTATAATTTAGAGTCTCAGGCAGAAATTTTTTCAGATTACTGGGTTTTGGTTAATAATAAAAACTTAGCGCTAATAAAAAGTGAGAACAAGAGAAATAATATTGATGGATATTCTATGCGAGATATCTTGAATATTTATAAAGATAAGGTAAATCAAGTAGTTGGTTAATTGGCTGGTGAGTATTTGAAATGAATAAAATAAGAATGCTGATTTTTCTTATATTAATTGTAGTTTTGATATTTTTTTCTTGGATTAAGTTTAATCAAGATAAGTTTCTACTCAGTGCTTCTGTTGATGGTGATAATTTAATTTTTAATCTTTCTAAAAATAAAATCCATGTTTTTGGATATGAAATAAATAACTTAGAGGAAATGGATGAGAGTGGAGTATATAAAAACATATATGAATTTAGAGATCTAAATAAAGAGATTAAAAAAATAAAAGTTGTAAACTATAAGGAGAAAAATATATTACCTAATCATGCTTATTATTTTTCTTTTTCTCATGCTGGTGGTAAAGGGGAGTCTGGGGTTGTTCTTAAATATTTTAATTTTTGTGTTAAAAATCAAAGTATTATTAGTAAGGTAGATGTAAGTGATAGAGATTTTATTGATGAGTGTCATAAAGAAAATTAATACATTAAAGCATATAATAGAGTATTTATGTTTAAAATTACTATAATATTTTTTCTTCCTTTACTTTTAGGTTGTAAAGAAAAGAAAGTAGAAGATTTTAAGTATGAATTTTATGATAGTAAGCTTTGTGCTCTGAAAACAAGTGATATGAGAGTGGCTAATGATTTCGGACTATTAGATAGTTCATTTAAGTATAAGGAAAATATTTTTGATGAAAAATTATCAGTTGATATATATGAAAAAAGTTTAAAGAATTTATCTGATAAACAGACTCAGTATATCTTCTGTTTTGATCCATTGGAGGTGAAATATAATGGTCTAGAGACACAGATTAGATTAGAGATTAAAAAAGGTAAATATCTGAGACAATATGAATTTATAAATTACTCATGTGTATATAAAGATGATTTTAGGTTAAATTTATCAAAAAATCAATTTGTTAAATGCAATTTAAATGAAGATAATGCTGATTAGTGATAGAAGCTAGTTCTTCTTTAGTCTAAAATAGTTCTTGATTTTATCTGGATCTAAATAAATTCTAATTTTCTATATTGATTGTAGTTTTGATATTTTTTCTTGGATTAAGTTCAATCACGTTAAGTTTCTACTCAGTGCTTCTATTGATGGTGATAATTTAATTTTTAATATTTCTAAAATAAAACCCATATTTTTGGATATAAAATAAATAACTTAGAGGAAATGGATGAGAGTGGAGTGTATAAAAATATATGAATTTAGAGATATAAATAAAGAGATTAAAAATAAAAGCTGTAAACTATAAGGAGAAAAATATATTGTCTGATCATGCTTTTTCTTTTTCTCATGTTGGCGGTAAAGGGGTGTCTGGGATTGTCCTTAAATCTTTTAATTTTTGTATAAAAATCAAAGTATTGTTAGTAGGTGGATGTAAATGATAGAGAATTTATTTTGAACTCCTATGATAAATCATTATTGCCGAGATATTAAATGATAAAAAAATTACAGTTCCTATTTTTATTAATAATAGCATTATCAACAGCTGCTTGTAGTCAAGGTCCGCGCCCATTAGAAGCTACGATCCATAATGACCATTTATGTGTATTTACCAATACTTCTAAAACTTATTATGGTGTTGATAATACATTTTTGATTTATTTAGGAAAGATCGACTACACTAAAGAATTTAGAAGTACTTATGAAAAACTATATAGCAATGTTCTTCTCCCTATAGACGAAAAAAATTGCGTTCTAATACCTTTAAAAGAAATTGAAAAGAATATTGCTTACGAAATCATTTTAGATACAAATAAAAGTTTCCATACCAGTCTTTGCGTCATAGATAAAAGTAATGAGCTGGAAGTTAGATATATTGAGCCTGGGAAATCAACTTGTGATTAATTCAGGATTTATTCAAAGCAAAAAATATTTATTCAACCCTGGAATTGGTTAAATTGATTTAATGGGATATACAAAAGTTATAGCGGGAGAGTACCAAAGTAAATATAGGAGACATTTATTTTAATCTCCATAAATATTTATTGAGGATTAAAAAAGTACTATTTTTCAATATTCATTTTCTTCAACTCTATTGGTACACAGGCCTCATCTCTTTAGCATGCAGTTCTTGACCACAACAATCACAGGTTAGCTTCGGTTGGGTGACATGACCACAGCTTTTATGCAGATAGCGTAATTCCTGAAACTGCTTGTTCTCATTTTGCCAAATATTTCCCCACGTACTCATAGAGATAATAATTGGATAAAGTGCCAGCCCTTTTTCCGTCAATTTATATTCATAACGTTTTGGGGCTTCATGATAAAGCACTTTCTCAAAAATATTATTTTCAACCAGTCGATTAATACGCTCAGTTAATAAATGACGGGTAATACCTAACTGCTTTTGAAAATCATCAAAACGACGGGTTGCCATAAATGCATTACGGATGATCAACAAAGTCCAGCGATCACCAAAGATCGACAGGCTTCGCGCAATTGGGCAATTCATTTCGCCAAGTTCATGCCATTTCATCGCATACTCCATCAATTTATCTTTATAGGAAGACGGCTGTCATTTTAGGACAATATTGGTCGTCACGTCATCAACTAGATTGACAACTTATTTGGGTCTAGCTATTTTAAATCATATAAGTTCCTTTTTGGAACTTTGAATTTTAAAAATGAATCCTTGAGGTGAATTATGTCTATGTCTGCGGTGAAAGAAAAATCAAAGCAAAAAATGCCTGCATCATTTCCTGTGCGTCGTATGGATTATGAATTTCAGGGTATGCCGAAGTATTGGTGTAATAATGAATCAACATTTACCCACTATTTTACAGGACTTTCTACACTTTTCCCTGAGGGAGAATCCTACTTTGTCCGTTCAGTTCGTGCATTGCGCGAGAACATTAAAAATAATCCACAACTCGATCGGGATATTGGTGCATTTATTGGACAGGAAGCCATGCATTCCAAAGAGCATCATGCTTTTCATGTGAGTGCCCAGCAATATGGTCTAGACCCTGAATCATTGGAAAAGGCAACAGGGATTATACTGAAAGCGATTGAACGTACTTTTCCAAAGAAATGGAATTTATTGGTTACGGTGGGACTGGAACATTACACCGCTGTGCTGGTGGTGGAAATGATGAAAAATGTCAATCAGTTAATGACGGATAAAACTATTCGTGATTTATGGTTATGGCATAGTGTTGAAGAAACAGAACATAAGGCTGTTGCCTATGATATGTATGAATATCTCTATGGCAGGGGATTGGATGCCTATATTCCCCGTGTCGCAATTTTTACCTTTAGTCTGGTCTTGATTACCCTGATTTCCAATAGCTATCAGCTTGTATTAATGTCAAGGAATAGACAATTGCTCAATCTAAAATCCTGGGCAAAATTTGCTGGGTTTACGCTACAAGCCTATCGTAAATTAGTGCCTCAGTTTTTCTCCTATTATCGTTTTGATTTTCATCCCAATGATACAGATGAATCTGAAATTGTGGCCCAGACAAAAGTCAAAATTGGTTTAGCTCCTGAACAATCAACTTTTATTCATTAAACATCTTAATACGTTTTATTCATCACATAGGAAAAATAGTATGAATCCATTAAATATGACGGGTTTGGAAATTATGCAGGCTTTTCAGAAAGGACTGGTACCTGCGCCAGGGATTGCAAAAACCATGGGGATGGAGGCTGGTGAGGTTGAATATGGCCGTGTTGTATTTATTGCGACTGCTGATGAACGGCATACCAATCCGCTGGGTGGGGTACATGGTGGTTTCGCCGCTACTGTACTTGATTCCGTGACAGGGTGTGCCACCCATACTGTATTGGCTGCGGGTGAGGGGTATGGAACAACCGATCTTGCAATTAAAATGTGCCGTCCTATGCCATTTAATAAAAAACTAATTGCGGAAGGAAAGGTCATCAATATTGGTAAAAATTTGGTGATTTCGGAGGGCTATCTCCGTGATGAGGATGGGAAGCTGTATGCGCATGCGACAGCAACCAACATGATTATCCGTCGTTAAATCACCAAATATCTGTATGATGGGCTTGATCAGTAATTGACTGATGGACTGTTATACAGATCAATGAATAAAAAGATGGGAATATAAAAATGAGTTCAGTTGTTTTACATCAATGGGAAATTTCACCTTTCTGCCAAAAAGTGGCAAGGATGCTGCAATTCAAGGGAATTCCTTATCAAACTGTGAACTATAACGGTGTATTGGGAGCAAAGGTTCCCATGCTTAGTAAGGCTGGAAAGGTTCCTGTACTGGATATTGATGGTAAACGCATTCAGGACAGTACGCGTATTGCACGTTATCTTGATGAGGCCTATCCAGATTTACCTCTTTTATATCCAGGCGATCCCATGCAAAAGGCCTATGTCGAACTTTGGGAAGATTGGGCCGATGAGTTGCTCTATTTTTACGAGATTCATTTTCGGGTCAGTGATGCTGATGCACTGAATCATGCCGTTGCCATCAGTGCTGAAGGCCGTCCCAAGCATGAGCTGGTTTTGATGAAGCCGTTGCTGAAATCAGCGCTGACCTTGCAACTTAAGATGCAGGGTACGGGACGTATGGCAAAGGCAGATATTGAGGCTGAGTTTATTCGTCATCTGGAACGCATCGAACTGGTATTGGGTCAAACAGGCTGGCTGGTTGGCGAAAGCAAAACATTGGCAGATATTGCAGTGGGTTCACAACTTTTGGAGATTGTAAGAACCAGCAAGGTGTGGGGCGCAAAAATTAAGAGTTATCCCCATATTGCCCAATGGATCAGTTTATTATGAATACGTCTGCGCTAAGCTCGACAGCTCCTGAAAAGGTTGCTTGTGTTGTGGTGGTGGGCGTGGGCGCTGAACAGGGAATTGGTGCGGCAGTCTGTCGGCGTTTTGCCCAGGAAAAATTAAAAGTATATGTGGTCGGACGTACCTTAAAGAAAGTCGAGACTGTGGCTGCGGCAATCAATGTCAAGGGTGGCCACGCTGTAGCCTATGGTCTGGATGCCGAAGATGAACAGCAGGTTCAGGCACTGTTTGACCGTATTTCCCATCAACAGGAACAGCTTTCTGCGGTCATCCATAATGTAGGTGGCAATATTCCCTCCATATTCTTGCAGACCTCTCTCCAGTTCTTTAACCAGATGTGGCGTTCGACTTTTTTATCTGCCGTTTTGGTATCTCAAAGTAGCCTGAAAATCTTCCAGCGGCAACAGCAGGGGACTTTGATTTTTACGGGTGCAAGTGCCTCGTTGCGTGGCAAACCTTTTTTTGCCGCATTTACCATGGGAAAATCAGCATTGCGGGCTTATGCACTCAATCTTGCGCAACGATGCCGCCCTCAAAATATCCATGTTGCCCATGTGGTTGTAGATGGAATGGTGGATGGTGACCGTGTAAATAAGGCTTTATTGGGATTGGGGCGTTTAGTCAGGCTGACACGTGGTGGTGGCGGTTTAAACATTGAGGCGATTGCCGAGAATTACTGGATGCTTTATCAACAAGGCCGTGATTTATGGACATATGAACTGGACTTACGTCCTTATCAGGAGAATTTCTAATATGAATCGCCTGATTCCTCAGTTATTCAGATCGAAACAGAAAGTAAAGCACTGTGTCATCGTCGTTGGAAATGATATAGATCAGCTTGCTCAGACATTTGCTGAGCAGTCGGAAAAAAGCCAAATGCATGTGTATCAGGTTGAGCATGACCCTGCACAACAGAAGATTCAGATTGAGCATTTACATTCAGGTCTCACCAAGCTTCGCCTGAATTTAATCAATTCTGCTGCTGTAAAAGATTTAATCAAACAGATTCATCATGCAGGTCACCTGATCGACCTATGTGTATTTCAGCCTGATTTTACAAGGTTAGTTGAAAGTAATCCTTTATCAGCCCAACAGATAGAGTTTCAGTGGCAAAATACAGGTTTAAGCGCGGTTAGCATTTCACAAGCCATGATTCGGCAGATGCTTCGCAAAGGTAAAGGCACATTAATTTTTTTAGGTATGCAACAGAACCTGGCTGTCGAAAATGACCTACTTAGCCAAAGTTTGTTTGCTAGTATCCGCGCATTGGCCCAGTCCTTGGCAAGGGAGTTTCATCCAAAAGGGATTCATATTACTTATTGTATGTTGCCCTATTGGAAAAATCAGAACCTTGAGTTGATGCACTCCATTCAACAGGTTTGCTGGCATGTTTATCAGCAACCAGCTTCTAGCTGGACTCAGGAACTCAGTCTGTTTCAATAAGCAAATGTGCTGTTCAAATCCATTAACAAATAAATAACAGCATAAGCTAAATTTTTAAATAAAGCTTTTTTACATTCGTACTACGACTTATATACATGGCTTGCGGATTAAACTGCATCTCAATATGTGAAAATTATAAGAATTATTTGATTTTTCTAATTTTAGGTGGCGGTTGTGAAAAAAGTTCTTTTGTCTGGTGCTCTTGCGCTTGGTCTGCTGGGATGTACTTCAATGACAACAATGACCCCAGCCCAGTTTAATCAATTGACTCCGACTCAAATCCCATTCTCTGGCTATTGGTCAGGCACAACGGGTACTGCCATTTCCACATTGAGGCTTGACCGTCAAGGCCGAGGCCAGCTTTGTATGGATAACCGTCAGGACTTGATGAGCTATAAGGTTAAGCTACTGGATAATGAGCTTTATACCGATCAGGGTATTAAGTTCAAGGTAAAAGAATTAAACCAGCAAACGGCAGTTATGCAGATGAGCCTACTGGGGGTGGGGGCAACTTTCAACATGGGCAAGGATGATCAGCTCAAGCAGGCCAGTGCACGTTGCCAGCAGGTTCTCAATCGATAATGAATTAAATTCCTTATAAAAGATTCCATTTGCGACATTAAAGAGAGTTGTTATGTTTTCTCATTATATTCATGCATTTGCATTGTTTTTTTCATTGCTGAATCCTTTCCTGATGAGTGTCTATATGGTGGGGATGATTCGTAATACAGAAGTAAAGGTGTTTAATAAGGCACTGATTCAGGGCAGCCTGATTGCCTTTGGTGTATTTGTCTTATTTGCATGGGGTGGAGAGAATATTTTTAGCCGTTATCTTAATGTGCGTTTTGAGTCATTCCAGATTTTCGGTGGCCTGATCTTTCTGGTGATTGGATACCGCTATGTGTTTCAGGGTGCTGAAACCATTGGTGAAATGCGTGGTGCACCTGAACATCTGGCTGGAACCATTGCCATGCCGTTCATGATTGGACCAGGCACCATTAGCGCAGCCGTTGTGACAGGGGTAACCGTGCCATTTACAGGTGCCATGGCAGTGATTGCGCTGACGCTTTTTTTGACCTGTAGCATCCTCATTCTCATGAAATATGGGCATGATCATCTGCGTTATAAACATGCCAAATATATAGACCGTTACTTTGACATTGTAGGTCGCCTGTCCGCATTGCTGATTGGTACCATTGCCGTGGATATGATCGTCAATGGTGTGACAGGTCTGATTCGTTCGGCAAACCTCGGTTGATCCATGAATATCATTTTCAAATATGGAAAATATTTTTTCTCAAAATAAACAATCCATATTTGAGGTGGAATTTTATAGAAATGCCTTAAATGTAATCATTGTGAAATAATAAATGAAACATCATCAAAAAGTTTGATGATGTTTTATGCGTTTATGCGTATTTTTAAAAGGCTGAATCAACGATAATACTATAGTTGTATTCCCAATGAGTTCTCCCCATGTCTCCATTAGATCAATTGAACCATGCACCTGATGACCAGTCAGAACTAACCATGTCAGTTTTAATGACTCCTGACATGGCTAATTTTTCAGGCAATGTGCATGGTGGGGCAATTTTAAAGCTGCTTGACCAAGTGGCATATGCCTGTGCAAGCCGTTATTCAGGCAGTTATGTTGTGACATTGTCGGTAGACAAGGTGAATTTTAAAGAGCCTATTTATGTGGGCGAACTGGTGACATTCCTTGCCAGTGTCAATCATGTTGGACGTACTTCAATGGAAGTGGGAATACGTGTGGAGGCACAGAATATCCAGAAACGTACCATTCGCCATACCAACACCTGTTATTTCACGATGGTTGCGGTTGATGAGGAACGTAAGCCGAAAGAAGTTCCATCATTAAAGCTGGATACTGACTGGAAGCGTTGCCGTTTTGAAGCCGCGGAACAGCGTAAGGAGATGCGTCTACAGGAAGTCCATCAGCCCTCATGCAGCATTTTTAAGAAATCAACGCAGTGCTGATTGATAAAGATTAAAAAAGTTCTCCAATAAAAAAGATCGAACCGCAGCATGGCTCGATCTTTAACATTTGTAATGAAATAAATTTAAGTCATTACAAATGTTGGTCTAAAGGTCTGGAGGAACCTTAAGATCAGTTTAGTTGCTTGCTGGTGTAGATGCTGGAGCAGCTTCAGTCGCTGTTGCATCAGTTGTTGCAGCTTGAGTTTCTGGTTGTTCCTGAGTTGAAACAACGACTCTTTCTTCAGTTTCAGTTTTGGCTTCTTTGGTTGGTGCAGCAAATGTTGAAGCGGCAGCAAGAGTAAGTGTTGTAGCAAGAAGTGTCTTAATAAGTTTCATGTTTGGCATCCTTATTTCGTTTAAAATAACAGCCTCAATATGGAATTCGATTTATCCAAACTCCTCATTTCGGCATGAAGTTCATGCTATGTGTCAAATCTATTTGCAGCAATATTCTTAACAATCTATTACGTTGTTCTTAACAATCTGAATCATTTTGGCCGTCTGTGTAATGTATTTGTAAAAACAATAGGTGATATTTCGATGTGAAATGTATGTAAATATGTTGGGTTGATTAAAAAATAATCTTGTGGTTTACGGATGAATAACATTCATCCTTTGTTTAAGAAATATCCATAATTGGATATTCCATTTAAAAATGAGCTTAAATGGAAAAAATGAAGATATTTTTGTGACTTGGTTTATATTTTTAAAAATAATTGTCGGTTATGTTTGTTTTGTGGTAAATCACCATAAAATCTCTAAAGTTCCTTTTTGATGGGCAACTTTGCCGTTAGAATAAATCTTTTGCACCTGTCAGACACTGTGAAATTTATTGCACCTCAACCTGTTCCAACCCATATTATTTCTGGCTTTTTAGGGGCGGGTAAAACCACGCTACTACAACATTTACTGAGCCAAAAGCCTGAACATGAGGTGTGGGCGGTATTGATGAATGAATTTGGTCAAATCGGTGTTGACCAGCAATTGATTAGTCAACAACAGGGCTATGCTGTCAAAGAACTGCTGGGTGGCTGTTTATGCTGTAGTAGTCAACTGCCTATGCAAATTGCGCTTGCGCGTCTTTTAAGTGAAAGCAAACCAGACCGACTATTTATAGAACCCACAGGTTTAGGGCATCCCGCACAATTACTGGAACAACTGACAGAACCACATTGGCAAAGCAGTCTGGCAATGCGTGCCTTGGTGGTTGTGGTGGATGGCAGCCGTTTGCATGATCATGATTGGGTACAGCAGAACTTATATACCGATCAGTTGAAAGCGGCACAAATCGTGGTCATCTCACATATTGATTTGATGAATGAGGCTGACCACCAGGCTTATCTGGCGTTAAAACAGGAATACCAGACCTATGTGCAACATTGGTTTGAGACTGAGCAGGGGCAGGTCGAGCTTGAAAAAATTGATATTGCCCAACAGCCTGTACAACGTAAAATTCAGCCCTTATTAAAGTTGCAAAAAACACAGGCCGCCGTTCAGGAACAGGAAATCAAGCAGCTTCCTTACCACTATGTTGAGACTGCCCAGGGATTCACAGTGACAGGCTGGAAATTACCGAAGCGCTGGCAGTTTAATTTTTATGAGTTGTTAGACCTGTTGTGTGCCCAGCAAGACTGGGTGCGTATCAAGGGAATTTTTAATACCGATCAGGGCTGGAAAAGCTTTAATTTTAATCCCCAACAGTTTAACTATAAGTCGGCGGAAGAAAGTATTGATAACCGAATAGAAATCATTACCCAAGTCCAGCAGGATTGGTTGGCATTTGAAACGCAGTTGTTGGCGTGTCGTATCAATAGAGATGGATAACCAGTTGGTCAAATTGGCTCATGTTGTCCTATAAAATAGAGTATGCTTAGCGCCAAATTTGAACACACTATATTTAAGAGCACCGTTTATGGCGTTAAAAGCAACAATATATAAGGCAGACCTGAATATTGCCAATATGGATGAGCATATCTATGCGGACTACCAGTTGACGCTGGCATTGCATCCATCAGAAACCATTGAACGTTTAATGGTGCGGATTCTAGCCTATGCGCGTTATGCGGATGAGCAACTGGAATTCACCAAAGACCTGTTTGAAACCGATGAACCTGCGTTATGGCAGAAAGACCTGACGGGTTTGCTGGAAAAATGGATTGAAGTTGGGTGTCCATCGGAAGATAAAGTAAAGAAAGCTAGTGCGCGTTGCAGGAAGGTTGCCGTGATTGCCTATGGTTCGCAGGCAGATGACTGGTGGCAGAAAAATACCAAGATCAAGACACTCAGCAATGTCGAGGTTTGGCAACTGGCTCCGCAAACCACCCAGGCACTTGAAAAGTTGTGTGAACGTACCATGCAGTTGCAACTGAATATCATGGATGGTGAATGGACCTTGCTCAGTGACAAGGGACAGGTCGACATCCAGTGGCAACAATTGCAATAATGTTGAACTGAAAGAAATTTGGAGAGAGCGATGAGTGCGGAATTACAGATTATTGACTTGAAAGTGGGTGAGGGTAAAGAGGCCGTAAAAGGTGCCTTGATTACCACCCATTATACAGGCTGGTTGGAAGATGGAACCAAGTTTGACTCTTCAATAGACCGTGGGAATTATTTTGAAACCGTGATTGGCACTGGACGAGTGATCAAGGGCTGGGACCAGGGCATTATGGGGATGCGGGTTGGTGGCAAGCGCAAACTGATCGTTCCTGCACACTTGGCTTACGGGGAACGTAAGATGGGAAAAATTATTCCTGCCAATTCAAACCTAACCTTTGAAATTGAGCTTTTTGATGTCAAGACACGCGACGAATAGACCGTTCTTTGTAGAAACAATAAAGTGGTTTAGGCTTGAATTTATGCTAAATCACTTTAAAATCAGCTATATAAAACATTATTAATAATTATATAATAACTTTTTGATTTTAAATGACTTTCTTTTTATCTGATTTTTTTCATAGTCTGGGAAAAAATGGTTGATTCTCTATACAGTCCTGTATATCTTTGAGTTCAAAGAGCAATTTCCCTGTAAATGACAATGTGCTGAATAAAAAATCATATTTTAAAATTTGGGAAATTTGCTTATAAGGTCACTATAGAGTTGTGCTTGGTCACGTATGATAGTTGCTTAAATATAAAAATGCTGTAATTGCCTCAGGCAAGCGATAAAAATTTGAATGAGTAGAGGTATGATATGAATGATTATTTGGATATCACTGCATCAGAGTTGTTAAAAGAGCTGGACCATTTTTTCCTGATTGATACGCATGATGGGGCGCAAACAGGATTTTGGGTCAATGAACAGGCGCTTATGGATCGGCATTACTGGATTGATGGCGATTATAAAGTTGAAATCGTAAGGGCCTTGCAACCTGCTCACCAGCATGCACCTCATAATTATAAGATTACCCGTCTGGCCTCATCCGAAGATGACCGCAATGTTGTGCTGCTGGAATATGATGGTATCCATAAAAAAATATTGACGTTCCGCCGTGGTGAGTGGGTCAACCGTTTATGTAAATATTTCTACCAGAAAGAGCGTTACTATTTACAGCAGTTATCGGAAAATCCAAATTTCCAAAGTATTGAATATTAATCTCTATAACGTTTTACACTCCTAACCTTATTAAAGGTTAGGAGTGTGATTGTATTTCCATCATATCTATTGTTTTACGATAAATTTCATAATATATACTTTTAAGATTATTTTCAGTTTGCAAAATTATAAATACAATCCTTACTTCCAGCTGACACGCTAGAACGCTTATGATTTTGCCTAAATCCTAAGACCATTCATGCCTGCTTCGTCCCCAGCGACTTTCCTGTATCGAGACAATATCTCTATGACAACACGTTTAGTGTCTCCGACCTTAAAAACATTTTTGGGTCTTGTATTCGGTGTGGTTGCAACCACCACCATTTTTGCGGCAAATCCAAAAATTGATGCGACAACGTTAACCGTCATTGGTTATCATGAAATCACAGAGCATAAAGATGCACTGATCCCAAGTTATGCGGTTACTGCACAGCAGTTTAGTCAGCATATTGACTGGTTAAAGAATAATGGCTTCCATTTTATTAATGTGGATCAACTGATCAAGGCCCATCAAGGCCAGTATAAATTGCCTAGTAAACCTGTATTGCTGACGGTGGATGATGGCTATCAATCTTTCTATCAAAATGCCTATCCCGTAATTCGCGCCAAAAAAATCCCTGTGGTTTTGGCTGTGGTCGGTTCATGGCTGGAACCGAAAGAGAACCAGAATGTGGATTTTGGTGGGGAAAGCATCGCAAGGAACAAAATCTTGAGCTGGGACGAGCTTAAGGAGATGCAGAATAGTGGCTTGGTGGAGATTGCCAGTCATAGTTATCATTTGCATCAGGGAATTAATGCAAATCCACAGGGTAATCTGGAGCCTGCCGCCATTACCCGCATTTATGATACTAAAAGCAAAAGTTATGAAAATGATGCCGATTATCAGGCACGTGTCTATCAGGACCTAAAAAAGAACAATGACCTGTTAAAGGCACATGGTCTGCGTTCACCTCGTGTGATGGTCTGGCCTTATGGCCGCTACAACATGCAGTTGGTCAAAACCGCCAAGCAACTGGGCATGCCGATCACCATTACCTTGGATGATGGGGCAGACCACGCCAAACAATCCATTCAGAATATGAGCCGTATCTTGATTCAGGGCAATATGTCGACCAGTGCGCTCGCGCAGGAAATCAAGAATCGTGAGTTAAATCTCGGTGACAATAATCGTCCGCAAAAAATCATGCATGTCGATTTAGACTATATCTATGATCCTGATCCGCAGCAGCAGGAACGTAATCTGGGACATTTACTGGATCGAATTAATGGTATGGGCGTAAACACCGTTTATCTACAGGCCTTTTCTGACCCCGATGCCAATGGTTCAGCGGACATGGTGTATTTCCCGAACCGTCATATCCCGATGCGTGCAGACCTGTTTAACCGTGTGGCCTGGCAAATTCAGACCAGAACACAGGTACAGCGCTTATATGCGTGGATGCCGTTACTGGCGTGGGAATTACCAAAAAAAGACCCTGTTGCAGATGAGCTGGTTGAAACCCAGCAGGCCAAATCAGGTGAGCATTTAAATATGGGCTATATCCGTTTAAGTCCATTCTCGCCAGAAGCTCGGCAGACCATTAAGGAAATTTATCAGGACCTGGCGAAATCCACCCCATTTGATGGCCTGCTGTTCCATGATGATGTCACTTTGTCTGATTATGAGGATGCCCGCCCAGAAGCATTGGCAGCCTATGCAAAACAGGGTTTGCCAACCGACCTTGCAAAAATACGCAACAATGATGCTGACCTGCAAAAATGGACGGCCTTTAAAACCCGTTATCTGGATGACTTTGCAATGGAGCTTGCAGGCGAGGTACGTCAATATCAGCCTTATTTAATGACTGCACGGAATCTGTATGCACAGGTTGCCCTGAATCCGTATGCGGAAAACTGGTATGCACAGTCTCTGGAGGAATCGCTTAACCGTTATGATTTCACCGCCATTATGGCGATGCCCTATATGGAACAGGTGAAAAATCCAGACAAGTTCTACACTGATATCTTAAATCGGGTCAAGAAATATCCGAATGGCATTAAGAAAACGGTGATGGAACTACAGGCAACCAACTGGCGCAATGACCAGAAAGTTCCCTCAGAAGAGATGGCGGCAACCATCAAGTCACTGTATGAACAAGGCGCCATGCATATTGCTTATTATCCAGATGACCCGATTCAGGATCATCCAGATGTAAAA
The DNA here is from genome assembly GCF_029845285.1 of Acinetobacter sp. GD03645. Lineage (NCBI taxonomy): Bacteria > Pseudomonadati > Pseudomonadota > Gammaproteobacteria > Moraxellales > Moraxellaceae > Acinetobacter > Acinetobacter sp. GD03645. Next base: position 53,856 of record NZ_JAOCLL010000020.1, read on the forward strand.
ACCATGCATAATGCATTTGGGCTAAAATCATCTCAGCTTGTCCCATAATGGAGTCATATCAATGAGTTGGATTGCTTTATTATGGTCATCAGCCATTAAGTTTGTGTTCTATTATCCATTGTTCATGTCATACCTATGGATGATTGGGGCACTGATTTTTTACTGGAAAGAGCGTCAGGACCCACCTTACCAGCAACCAGCCGCATTGCCACGCTACCCTAAAGTTGCGGTGCTGATTCCCTGCTTTAATGAGGGGGAGAATGCAGATGAAACTATTCGCCATGCCTTGCAACTGGACTATCCAGATTTTGAGGTGATTGCGATCAATGATGGCAGTTCCGACAACACGGGCGAGGTGCTAGACCGTCTGGCAAGCCAGTATGAAAAATTGCGGGTGGTGCATTTGGCCCAGAATCAGGGTAAGGCGATGGGTTTGCAGGCAGGCAGCCTAATGACCGATGCTGAATTCCTGATTGGTATTGATGGCGATGCCTTGCTTGACCCACATGCCGCCAAGTGGATGATACGACATTTTCTTGAAGATTCGACTGTGGCGGCGGTAACGGGAAATCCACGTATCCGTACCCGTTCAACCCTGTTAGGGCGGATTCAGGTTGGAGAGTTTTCTTCAATTGTGGGCATGATTAAACGTGCCCAGCGCACCTTTGGACGCTTGTTCACGGTATCGGGTGTGATTACCGCATTCCGTAAAAGTGCGGTACATCAGGTCGATTACTGGTCTCCAAATATGTTGACTGAAGATATTGATATCACCTGGAAATTGCAGCGCGCAGGCTGGGATGTCCGTTTTGAACCAAATGCACTGGTGTGGATTTTAATGCCAGAAACCATGAACGGTTTATGGAAACAGCGTTTACGCTGGGCGATGGGTGGGGCACAGGTGCTGGTCAAGAATATTGACGTGTTCTTCAAGCCTAAGTTGAACTTTTTATGGCCGTTAATGCTGGAACTTTGTTTGACATTAGTCTGGTCATACTTGATGTTAATCATGGCGGTGATGTGGCTACTGCATTTTATTCTGCCAATTCCTGCACTCACTGTCGTCAGCTCGCCTTTCTTGCCTTATGGCAGCGGAATTTTATTGGGCGCTACCTGTTTAATTCAGTTTGCTTTAAGCAAATGGATGGATAGTCGTTATGAACCAAGCTTAGGGAAAAATTATTATTGGATGATTTGGTACCCATTTGTATTTTGGTTAATCACGATTACTGCTACAATCGTCGCCTTTCCGAAAGTGCTGCTACGCAATGATGGAAAACGTGCCCGCTGGATCAGTCCTGATCGTGGTATTCGTTGAATCTAAAGATTCATTTTGCTGAGTAAAGAGCAATGAAAGCAAACAGTTTGATTATTGATTTACGTCGCCAGCTCCCATGGCATAAACGTTATGCATCAACAACAACGACAGCAATGATGTGGGCAGGCTGGTTGCTGCTATGGCGACCATTTATTCTGGTTTGGGTCTTGGTGGAAATTAAGAAAACCTACCTGGCACAACGTCTGATTGAAGCCTTTGGTGATGGCATTGAGCAGGGAGTAACAGCCTTGGTGGTGTGTGCTGTTGCCTTGTTGCTATGGGGTTTTTTACCTGCAAAACGTGTGCATAAAACGCATGTGGTGGAAAAATCACTGCCTGATTATGCGCGCTATTTTGAATTGCCTGAACAGGAAATCCAGGTGGGGCGTCAGAACAAAGTCACCACCGTACACCACGATGAAAATGGTAAAATTATCCGTGTGGAATAATTTTATTGTTTGAGCCTGAAAATAATATTGAATGCCTTGGTTTTTTAATTAAGGCATTTTTTTATATTCCTAAATTTCAGGTATAAAAAAACCAGCATTAAGCTGGAATTTTTAGCACCATTTCATTTGCTGAAAAATGGTGCCCGAGGCCAGACTCGAACTGGCACGCTTTGTGGGCGGGGGATTTTAAATCCCCTGTGTCTACCGATTTCACCACTCGGGCATGAGCGCAATAATAGAGGACACTTGAAAACTTGGCAAGAGTAAAACCACGTATTTGCTTTCTTTTCAGTCAATTCATGTGGTTATTTATGGGGACTAAGTTTCTAGGCAATCATTTTAACTATTTTGTCATTAACTGACTTTAATTTTAACTTTCTAATAAAAATGTAAGTTAGAAATAAAAAAAGAAAAATTTTTAAATTTTAGTTATTTAACTCATATAATGATCTGTATGGTGAATATGTGTTTTATCTATAGAAAAAGTGATAAAAAATTTCTTATATTTCCATTTTTCATGACATAACCTGTCATAGTAGTGTGAATAATAAGTATGTAACAACAGAATAAAATGAATTTGGTGGGGAATGGCAAAAAATTCTGAAAGAAGCGAGAAGTTAGCTGACCGATTAGCAACTATGTTGGTGATGCTCGACAATGGTGAAAGTCTTAACCTTAAAGAGTTGGCAATCAAATTCGAAGTGAGTGAGCGAACACTTGCTAGAGATATTAGTCGTTTAAAATCGGCGAAGTCGGATTTGGGGCTGGTTTCAGATCTTGAGGGGGAGCAAAAGTATCGTACAACGAATAAAGTATTCAAACTCAAAGATATTCAAAAATTTGCAAAAATCTCTGGAGCTTATGGAGTATACCCTGAATTAAAACCATCATTTTTAAAAAAATTATTGGCAGATGATCAGCAAGGTGTTTATGAAGCCAAAGGTCATGCCCATGAGAATGCTAAAACTTTAAGTAAATCGCTGTCCATGCTTTCAGAAGCGATTGAAAAATGCCAAACAATCCAGTTTTTATATAACGGTCAACTGCGTGAAGTTGAGCCATATCGTTTGATTCATCATCATGGTAGTTGGTATTTGGCTGCGGTAAGAAAGGGAAAGCTTCTTACTTATCGGGTGAGTCGTATAGCCCGTTCTTATCAACAGCATGAGCTTTCAACATTCGAACCGAATCCAGATATTTTAAAACAATTAGAAGATGAAGACAGTATTTGGTTTGGACAGGAAAAAAGTGAAGTGATTTTAAAAGTTCATGCCGATGTGGTATTGCATTTTATGCAACGCCAACTTTTACCTGGGCAAGAGCTGGTTAAGACATTGGAAGATGGTGGGATATTGGTATCCAGCAAAATTAGCCATGCCATGCAGCTTTTACCTTTGGTCAGATATTGGATTCCGCATGTGGAAATTATTAGTCCTGAGCATTTACAGGATGAGTTGGAGACAGGGTTGAAAGGGTATTTGGAGCGTTAGGGAGATAACAATGGCATGGAAACCGAAACCAATGCAAGTTCAGTGTCCACAATGTAAAGCAACAGATATTTTTACTCCATCGAGAGACATAATTGCGTTTTTTCCTCGATGTAATAAATGTGGGGTAGAAATGGTTGTTTTGGGGCAGGTGGATTTGCTGGGCTGGATAACAAATTTAAAAAATTGGTTTTAAAAATGAAAAAACTTATCAAGGAATTGAAAAAAATGGGTCATCGAGAAAGTAAACTATCTGCAACAATCAACGAGAAATTTGATTTAGAAAAAGCACGTCAACGTTTACAGCAGTTTCAGGTAGAACGAGAACGTGATGAGCAGAATAAGGAGCGAAATTTAGGTATTGTTGAGCCTTTAGCTCAAGATCAGCAGAATTATATGGTTGTTAAACCAACAGTTACTTTAGACGATGATGTCATTTTATCAACAGCTACCCGTGTGCAGTTAGATGAGGGAATGGCTAAATTACGCTTTCATAAGACGATCTATGAAGACTGGAATTTTGGTTCTGTAGATAAGCAAGGGCGCAGTGTTATTCTAAATTTTTTTGGTGCGCCTGGGACAGGTAAAACTTTAACCGCAGAAGCATTCGCAGGAAGTTTAGGCTTATCTATCATAAAATTGGGAATTGCTGAGCTTGAAAGCAAATTTATGGGGGAAACTTCAAAAAATATTCAGGCTGTGTTTAAGGTTGCAACAGAAGCCAATTCAGTTTTATTTTTTGATGAAGCAGATACTTTATTGGGTAAACGTTTATCTTCAGTGACACAAGGTATTGATAATGAAGTGAATGCTATGCGTTCTACTTTATTGATCGAGTTAGAAAAATTTAACGGAATTGCAATTTTTGCAACCAACTTTGCCAAAAACTATGATGAAGCGTTTAGAAGTCGTATTAGTCACCATATTCATTTTGATTTACCTGATTTAGATGCTCGCAAAAATTTATGGTCAAAAATGATTGTTGAACAAATTCCATTACTTGAATCTCGTGAAGAATTTATTAACTGGTCGGCAGAGTTATCAGAAGGTTTTTCTGGTCGTGAGATTCGTACTTGTATGCGTTTGGTTTTACCTAAAGCTTTGTTGGAAGCTGAATTGGCACAGGAAGAGCCAAAGTTAAAACTGGAACAGTTAAAAGAAGTGATCCACCGTGTGAACCATGCCAAGTCAGAAGTTGCAAGTAAAAACAATGCAATAAGTAGTGATGAAGTTCGTTCAGCAAAATCGTTATTGGGTATTAAAGGTTAATTCAAAGGGGAAAATATTATGGGTTTTTTTAGTTCGGTATGGTCGGGTGTAAAATCCGCCGCATCAGCAGTTGGTCGGGGTGTGAGTAAAGCATGGGATGCTGCGAAAAATGCTGCAAGTAAAGCAATTGACTGGATGGCAGATAAAGCTGAAAATTTTGTGGGTAAAGTAAAAGAAGTCTGGGCAACGGTAAAGCCACATGTTGTTAGAATTGCGCCAATGGTTTCCAATGCTTTAAAAGCAATTCCTCATCCGTGGGCACAAACGGCTGCGGTTGCCATTGAAAAAGGCTTGCAGGCTTTATTGGCATTAGAGAATAGTCCAATTCTTAAAAAAGCAGAACAGGCTATTTTATGGGCAGCTAAAGCAGCACGCCATTTCCGTAACAAGTTTTGGACATCTGAAGAAGCGAAAAAAGAAGCTAAAGAAGCTGAACAGCGTCAGGATGATTTACAGGAAGCGATGGATGCGATGCAAACAGAGGAACAGCGTCAATCTATTCGTTTTGCTGTAGTCATTAATGACTATGTATTAGTTCAAAATCGTATTCAGGCAATTTTGGAACAGGATAATTTAATTGATTTTAATCATTATCTAAGATTACGAGCAACTCAGAAGTTATTGAAAGCCGCAGAAAAAACATTAAATACAGCACAGAATATCAATGAAATTACCGCAGATGATTCATTCTTGTTGAGAATAGGTGCTGATCTTTTGGCTGAAAATCCACAATTGTCTGATGCGGATGCAGAGCGTTTAGATCAATTAATTAGAAGACGTTTTAACGGTAAATCACTTATTCCTTTTGTATTTGAAGAAATGATTTGTGCATGGGAAACCAAATATCAAAATATGGAAGCGAAATGGAAAAAGCAGAATAAGCATTTAGCATCTTTACAAGATGATTTAATGTTATTAGAAACAAAATTAGAAATTGAGCCTCTAAGTACAGATGAAGAGCAAAACTTAATTGAATTGAGACAGGATGTTATTACTGAATCCTATCAATTAAAACAACAGGGTAAAGAAAATCGGGCAATGAAAAGCTATGTTCATGCTGCCGAAGGGTTTTTACAGGTATTGGAAAAATCAGAAGAACAATTTGAAGAGGAGGGTAGGGATTATATCCTTGATGATGTTGCGACAGTGGGTCGGCTATTGATTGATTGTGCCCAAAATGGAAAACAGTGGGATGAGTTATCAGTGGATGAGCAAAGCTTGATTACAGATTATGCCAATATTTTTGCAGCAGATAGTAAACAGCGTAATCAGGATTTGATTGAGGCAGAAGTAGCATAATGGAAATTTTAAACTTTTTATTACCGATTCATTTTTCACCTTTTAAAATTGAAATTTTACCAATTACATTCTTCTTAATTATTTGGGGCTTATTTATATTTACTATTATTCAAGTTTATCTTAATGCTAAGACTGAAAATTGGGAAAATAATTGGAGGGGTGGGAACAGAAATAGTAAATCTAAGGGATTGGATGCTGAACATGGGTCAATTATGGATATTAGTAATGCTGTGGCAACTTCTGCGGAAAGAATAGCAGATATTATGCCAGGCATGATCCTAATTATTGGCCTACTTGGCACATTTCTGGGTTTAGGTTTAGCTCTAGATAAAGCATCCTCTATTTTAACTGGTGCAAATTCCATGAGTAACATGGATGCTTCAATGACCCAACTTATGGGAATGTTAGAAGGGCTTGGTACTAAATTTAAAACATCGACATGGGGATTATTAGCATTTATTTTACTAAAAGTTATCTTGTCCAAAAATAGTTATGAAGAACGTCGTTTATACTGGTCGATTGAAAAGGTAAAAGATGAATTGGACTTATCTCGTGATAGAAAACTACAGGAGGAACGAGCAAATAATCAAAAGATTATTGATTGTATGCAAAATATTGCGTCCCAGTTTGAAAAAACTGTTCAAATAAATCAAAACTCTAATAAGGAGCAATTGCAACAATTAACCCAATTTAGTCAAGGTACAATATCAGCTATACAGAAAAGTCATGAGGAACAAATTTCTGTATTAAAATTAAATAATAAAGAAAATATAGAGCAGATAAAGGAGTTGTCTAAATTCAGTCAAAATACTTTATCTGCTATTCAGCTTGGACATACTGAGATAATTAAATCTCAAAAAATTTCAATTGAAAAATTCTCAGAAAAATATGATCAAATGCTTATAGCTCTCGATACACAGCATAATGAGAATAAATATTTTCTGAGTGATCTAGTTCAACAAGGTAAAGATACTCGAGATGCGATGGTGAGCTTTATTGAGAAGAATGAGGCTACTGTAACGACCTTAGGTAAATCAGCAGCAGGAATGTCTAAAGCGGCATCCACTATGGGAGATTCAGCTAATCATCTTCAAGCTGTAATTGATTCTTTCCGTATAAATATGGAACAAGTTGTTTCATTAATGAAAAAAGATTTAAATACAACGATTTCTGGTATGAATACTAGTTTTGGTCAAAATATGACGAAAATGTCAGATAATCTTAAAACATCAATTGGAGATATGAGTACTAGCTTTAAAAAGAATATGTCTGAAATGTCGAAAGGTTTAAATACTGCAACTCAGGATATTTCTAATGCTGTCAATAGTTTATCTGGTAGTGTAGATGAAACTATGAAAACTGTAACATCAACTATCAATGAATCAATGGAATTACAGAAAAAATCACAAGGACAGTTTACTACAACTGTACAAGTATTAAGAAAAGAAATTCTTGAAATGACTGGATTGGTCAATAAGTTATCTGAAGATATTACTAACGGATTAAAATCAGTATCTGAGAGCAATCGTCATATGATTAGTGTAGCGAAGAAAGCAGAAAATTTGACTCAAATGGTAGATGGGACTTTTAAAGAATCATTACAAAGTATTGAAGCGGTCACAACGTTAAAACCAGCATTAGAAAACTTGGCACACGGTATAGATTCTCAAATTACTTTATTGGGTAAGATTGAAAACAATACCTCTCCTGAGCAACAAAAAAAATCAAATAATCTTTTAAAACTTGGGGGGAGAAAGTAAACAGTGAAAGATAAGCCCAATGAGTGGATTTCAATTTCAGATTTAATGGCAGGGGTTATGGCGGTTGTCATGCTTTTGTTGGTTATGTCTGTATTACAGAAAACCTATGCTGAATTAAAACATAAACAGGAAATGGAACAAGGTGGGGCTGCCCAACAAAAACGTATTGCTGAGATGCTAAATGATTTAAAGAAATCTGTTGAAGAACAAGGTGCAAGTAGTCTCATGTCATTTGATATTGCAGATGGACGAATTACACTGAAAGATAATATTTTTGAAAAAGGTAGTGCATGTATTACACCATTGGCTGCTCAAGCATTTAAGAATATTGATGTCAAAATATCAAAATTCTTACAAGATAATAGTTTAGCTTCGATTTACGTTGAGGGGCATACAGACAGCTTACCTGTTTCTCGTCCTGTAACTGATTATGCGCGTTTCTGTACAGTATATGATGATAACTTTACTTTATCCGCAGCGAGAGCGAGAGAGGCACGAAAGCTATTAATCTCACAATTGGATGCTATTCAGTCTAAACGTATTGTGGTCGCAGGTTTTGGTGACTCTCATCCTTTAAAAGGTATAGATTCTAAAGATGGTCGAAATCGCCGTGTAGAGATTCAGTTTGCGGTTACATCTGGGAACTGATTTTTCGATATTTTTATCATGTTTAGGGTTAAATAAAGATGAAAGAATGTATTGAGTTGTTATTTAACATTATCTTTAGAGTCTTGGGGCAGATTGGGTTTAAATATGTTGTTATTGGATTTTTTCTAATTTTATTGGTCTTTTGGGTGGTTGATAAGATATGTAAGTCTAAATAAGAGTTAAAATAATTTATACCTCTTATTGTTAAGTGTTTTAATGATAAGAGAAGATTTCTAATCAATATTTTAATTTTCTGTAGTTGTTAGATTCAATTTACTACTATTCATTAAATTTTTAAATAAACCACTAACCCAATAAATCCAAATAAAGGTGTAAATAGGCAAGAGACTAAAAACCAGAGTAAAAAGGGTTAGCCTTGGCTTTTCGCATAAGTCGCAACTAAAAAAGAAAAATACCAAGATAAAAAGGCATATTTTAATCTCCTGATTATTCTATAGAATTAGGCAAAAAGCCATTCCTGACGAAGATTGGTTGCTTGATCATCTTGATCTAAATCAAATGTGACTTTTTGCCCAAGCTTTAGATCGACATCTTCTTGCCATTCATTGCTAGCGAATGGATAGCGAACAGCATTTTCATCAATAACAATGCCTGTTTTATTCAAAGGTGAATAATGTAAAATAAGCCCAATCATCATAATATTCTCTCATTATCTTTAGAGGTTGGAGTAATTATGCTTAAGGGGGATGACAGGTGGTGTCATTTGAAATTTAAACCTAAAAATTAAGAAAAATATTTCACTCTGACATAACCTGTCAAACAGCTTTTATATATTGAGTCTGTTACTTTTATAGGAAGCAGATGATGGAACAAAATCTTAATCAAACAGAAACTTTAGCTCATGAATGGTTTTATGAAAAAATGGGGAGCGCATAGGGGCAATTTCTCAATCACAAATGATTGAGCTTATTCAAACAGGAGGGTTGCATCGAGATACAGCAGTATGGCGAAAAGGTTTAAATGACTGGATAACTTTGGATAAAACTGAGTTGAATCAGTTTGTTGATCGTACTCTGCCACCACCATTAACAGGTCAGCATGTAAATAATACAATGGTGTGGATATTGGCTTTTGCACCCATTTTAGGACTGTTTCTGGAGTATTTTGTAGCAGGCATGTTCTCTGGGGGAAATGTCGAATTAGCGACTTATAAGGTTGAAGAGGGCTATTATTTTGTAATTACCATCGCCTTAAATATCATGCTTTCTATTTTGGATGAAAGAAGATTAGAAAAGGCAGGGGTGAAAACAGAAAAATTCAAAGGTATGGTGTGGTTAGTGCCTGTGTATTTATTCCAGCGTGCTAAAGCGCTGGATCAAAGTCTGGCTTATTTTATTGTGTGGATTGTTTGTTTTCTCGTGGCAAACTACAGTTGAATTAAAATTATAAATACCATATTAAGAAGCTGTTTAGGCAGTCTTTTCTATATTTTACACATATTTTTAGACACAAAAAAACCAGCCTATGCTGGAATTTTATTTGCACCATATTTCATTTGCTGAAAAATGGTGCCCGAGGCCAGACTCGAACTGGCACGCTTTGTGGGCGGGGGATTTTAAATCCCCTGTGTCTACCGATTTCACCACTCGGGCTTTACCAATGGAGGCGGAGGTCGGAATCGAACCGGCGTACACGGAGTTGCAGTCCGCTGCATGACCACTCTGCCACCCCGCCATCTCTTGGTGATGCACATATTAGCAATCTTTAGGAAAAAAACAATAGTGTTTCGGGTGAATATGCACATAAAAACAACATCTAAAAGCATATTGGGCAAATTATCATGTATCATTTGCATACTTATCTGATTAGTAAGCGCTTACTTATACTCACTTGGGAGATACGCTGTGGCATTGGTTTTAGACGGTCGTGCATTGGCAAAACAAATCGAGGCAGATTTGTTGGTACGTGTAGAGGCACTTAAAGCAAAAACGGGGCGTACCCCAATTCTGGCAACCATTCTTGTCGGGGATGATGGTGCATCTGCAACTTATGTGCGTATGAAAGGCAATGCTTGCCGTCGTGTGGGAATGGACTCACTTAAAATTGAATTACCAAAAGAAACCACCACAGCGCAACTTCTGGCTGAAATTGAAAAACTCAATGCCAACCCTGATGTGCATGGCATCTTGTTGCAACACCCAGTTCCTGAACAGATTGATGAAAGAGCATGCTTTGATGCCATTTCACTGAAAAAGGATGTGGATGGGGTAACTTGCCTTGGTTTTGGTCGTATGGCAATGGGTGAGTCTGCTTATGGTTCAGCGACACCAGCGGGCATCATGACCATTTTGCAGGAAAACAACATTGAAATCGCAGGTAAACATGCGGTGGTGGTGGGGCGTTCAGCGATTCTAGGTAAACCAATGGCGATGATGCTGTTACAGGCCAATGCGACAGTGACGATTTGCCATTCACGTACCCAGAATCTTCCTGAGCTGGTTAAACAGGCAGATATTATTGTCGGCGCAGTCGGTAAGGCTGAATTGATTCAGAAAGACTGGATCAAGCAAGGTGCGGTTGTGGTTGATGCTGGTTTTCATCCTCGTGATGGTGGTGGTGTGGGGGATATCCAGCTTGTTGGTATTGAAGAGGTTGCATCTGCCTATACACCAGTGCCAGGCGGTGTTGGCCCTATGACGATTACCACATTGATTCGTCAGACCGTTGAAGCCGCTGAAAAAGCTTTAGGTTAATTTTTTAGCCCCTCTACTTAGAGGGGCTTTTTCAAGAATTAAAGAAACGATATGAGCTGTACTTTTCAATTTGCCAAAGCACCTGAGCAACTGCTGAAAGCTTTGCATGAAGTTATTCCAAACACAGATTTATTGGCGCAACAGCTTCCTGAAACGCCAATTTCCTTATGGCTGATTCCCCCTGTATTTCCGACTAACCGTCTGGATGATGAGGTAATCCGTCGGATCTGGAATGAAACCCCATACTGGATTTTTTGCTGGGCATCGGGTTTGGCAATGGCGCAATGGTTATTGGCTGAACCGCATCATGTTAAAGATAAAGTGGTGCTGGATTTTGGGGCTGGTTCAGGCGTGGTGGCGATTGCCGCAAAAATGGCAGGGGCAAAGCGGGTCATCTGCTGTGATATTGATCAGGTCAGCCTGGAATCATGCCGTGAAAATGCCTTGCTAAATAATGTCGAGCTTGAGTATCTGGATGATTTGTACAAGTCAGAACAGGTGGATGTCTTGCTGGCTGCGGATGTGCTTTATGATCAGTGTAATCGATTCTTTCTGGATGAGTTTCTAAAATTCGCACCAGAAGTCTGGGTAGCGGATAGTCGGGTTAAAAACTTTAGCCATCCCCAATATATGAAGATTGATGAGCGCAGTGCAACCACTTGGCCTGATCTGGATGAAGCCAAAGAGTTTCGCAATGTCAGTTTTTATAAGACCTTATAATAAATACACAGTTATAGGGTAAGGTGGTTTAAATCAACCACCTTATTTTTTTAATTATTATGAACAGGTGTAGCGGACCACTTTAAGTGTTGTTGGGCGTGTTTCTAGTGCCTGACGTGTTGCATAACCCTCACTATTGTTTAAATCAGGTGAGTTGGATAGACCAAAAGTTGCACGGCTGTTGCCAAGTTGCACCCCATATTGTTCCTGTTTGGTAGGGTTCATAATTTCATTGACACTGAGTATCGAAATTTTATAGGTTTTTTCCATTCCTAACACCTGTTTACAGGCATGCTGTAACTTTTTCTCATCAACATCACTATTTCCACGTGCTGCCAAGGTATAGGCCAGTGTTGCCGAAGTTGCTGTTTTACTTTCAATTTCATAACCTGTCACACCATTGTACTGATGTGGAGTGCTTTGACATGCCGCAACCAGAAGTGTACCGCTCACAATAATCAATAAATTAGTTTTTTTCATATTAGTGGTCCTATTATTTCTAGTCTTAGTATCGCATAAATTAGATTTTGTATTGTGATGAATCTTTAAAACCCACGCTGTTCATCATGATTTGGGTTCAAAATGAGAGAAAGAATTTTCGTTTTCGAACAATTTTGCATATAATCGTGCAAGTTTTTATTTTTATACACAAGTCATTGCTGTATCACAGTGTTGAAGCCCATTTTTTAATGGGCATTTCATTTATTGCTTTGATACATAAGGCAAGTCTGAGTAGGTATGCCATGATCTCTATAGATAGTCAAAAAAAATATGTGGTTGCATTTGACCAGGGTACAACGAGTTCACGTGCAATTGTGTTGGATCACGATGCAAATGTCATTAGTATTGCCCAGCGTGAATTTACCCAAATCTACCCGCAACCAGGCTGGGTTGAGCATGACCCAATGGAAATCTGGGCAACACAAAGTGCGGTATGGGTTGAGGCTTTGGCACAAGCAAGTATCTCAAGTGACCAGATTGCCGCGATTGGTATCACCAACCAGCGTGAAACCACGATTATCTGGGATAAAAAAACGGGCAAACCGATTTATAACGCGATTGTATGGCAGAGCCGCCAAAGCAATGAGATCTGCAACCAGCTCCGTCAGGACGGCTGGGATGAGTATGTGCGTAAGGTCACTGGACTGGTGATTGATCCATATTTTTCGGCAACCAAGATCAAGTGGATTCTGGATCATGTTGAGGGAAGCCGAGAGCGGGCAGAACGTGGTGAACTGTTGTTTGGTACGGTGGATAGCTGGCTGATCTGGAAACTCACCAATGGTCAGGCGCATGTGACTGATTATACCAATGCCTCACGTACTATGCTGTTTAATATCGAAACACTGCAATGGGATGATAAACTGCTTGAGGCCTTGAATATCCCGAAAGCCATGTTGCCTGAGGTGCGTAGCTCATCTGAAATATATGGGCATACCCATACCATCAGTGGTCAGGAAATTGGAATTCCAATCGCGGGAATTGCAGGGGATCAGCAGGCCGCCTTGTTCGGTCAAATGTGTGTTGAAGCGGGGCAGGCAAAAAATACTTACGGTACAGGCTGTTTCCTGCTGATGAACACAGGTAAACGTATTGTTCAATCTGAACATGGTCTACTAACCACGATTGCATGTGGGCCACGAGGTGAAGTGAACTATGCCCTGGAAGGTGCAGTTTTTAATGGTGGTTCATGTGTGCAATGGCTGCGTGATGAATTAAAGGCCATTAACGACTCGCATGACTCGGAATATTACGCAACTAAAGTGAAAGACAGTAATGGCGTTTATGTCGTTCCTGCATTTACGGGGTTGGGCGCGCCATATTGGGACCCAACCGCACGTGGCGCGATTTTGGGAATTACCCGTGGCGTGAGTATTGAGCATATTATTCGTGCAACGCTGGAATCCATCGCTTATCAAACCCGTGATGTGCTGGATGCTATGCAGCAGGATTCGGGTGAGAGGTTACGTACACTCCGTGTAGATGGCGGTGTCACTGCCAATAACTTCCTTATGCAGTTTCAGGCGGATATTTTATCGACTTCGGTTGAACGTCCAGCCATGAAAGAGACCACAGGTATGGGAGCTGCATTTCTGGCAGGTTTAGCCGTTGGCTTCTGGTCTGATCTGAATGAATTGAAGAGCAGAATGACCATTGAGCGAACATTTACACCCGCGTGTAGTCAGGATGAAACCGAAAAACTTTATCAAGGCTGGTTAAAAGCTGTGGGGCGCACACGTGACTGGGCTGAAAATTAAGGTAAAATAACGCCATTCGTAATTTAAAATAACTTAGGATGGATGAGCATGAGCTTGATACTACGCCAACAAAAAACCCTCGAACTGGTGAGAGAGCGTGGCTATATCAGTATTGAAGAGCTTGCTCAATATTTTGATGTTACCCCCCAAACCATCCGCCGTGATATTAATCAGTTGGCGGATGAGGGCTTGTTGCGCCGCTATCATGGTGGGGCCGCGCATGATTCCAGTGTTGAAAATACCGAATATACGATGCGTGTCGGCTATATGCTTGAAGAAAAGCGCAGGATTGCAGAGGCGGTGGCTGCTGCTGTGCCTGACCATGCGTCATTATTCATTAATATTGGAACGACCACGGAATCGATTGCCCATGCCTTGCTCAACCATACAGGCTTGAAAATCATCACCAATAACCTGAATGTAGCCAAAATTCTCAGTACCAAGGAGGATTTTGAAGTGCTGATTGCCAGTGGTCGGGTTCGCCCTGATGGTGGTGTGATTGGTCAGGCAACGGCTGATTTCTTTAAGCAGTTTAAGGCGGATTATGCGCTGATTGGGATTAGTGGTATTGAAGAGGATGGCACTTTGCTGGATTTTGACTTTCAGGAAGTGTGTGTGTCACAGGAAATTCTCTCAAGTGCACGTCAGGTTTTCTTGGCGGCGGATAGCAGCAAGTTTGGCCGTAATGCCATGATCCGTCTGGGTTCATTGAAGCAGGTGGATAGTATCTTTACTGATCAGCAACCCAATGAGCAATATCTAAAAACCATTCATGATTTGGGTGTGAATTTAGTTGTTGCTCAATAATTTTTCATTTTTGAATATGATTTTAGCAATAAATATTTCTATAATTTAAATCATTGATCTCATCTCTAAATATGGTGCGGTAGGGGCGAACTGTGTTCGCCAGAATTCAATAATAAATAATTATATATTTGATATTTAAAATAATTTAATTGAGAAGAATCCTAAAATAAAAGATCCTTTTTACATACAGGCGAACACAGTTCGCCCCTACTATTTTATACTTACTTAAAAAAATGCCAATTTATTGGCATTTTTTTGCACAAAATTTATTGTTTATTTTCATTTTATATGTTTAAATTTTCATTATCGAAAAATAATGAAAATTTGCGGTGATTATATGCAAACTTCTCCTCGGTTAAATGACAAAATCTATGACCTTGCTGTTATTGGTGGCGGTATTAACGGTGTTGGTATCGCCGCTGATGCGTCAGGACGTGGTTTATCCGTATTCCTGTGTGAAAAAGATGATCTAGCCAGCCATACTTCTTCTGCGAGTAGTAAGCTGATTCATGGTGGTCTACGTTATCTTGAACATAAAGAATTTCGTTTAGTACGTGAAGCACTGGCTGAGCGTGAGGTTTTGTTGGCCAAAGCACCACACATTATCCGTCCAATGCGTTTTATCATGCCGCATCGACCACATTTGCGTCCAGCATGGCTGATTCGTACAGGCTTGTTCTTTTATGATCATTTGGGCAAACGTGAAAAGCTGCTGGGTTCAAACAATGTTTATTTTAAAGAAGATAGCCCGTTAAACTCTGCCATTACCCGTGGTTTTGAATATTCAGACTGTGCTGTGGATGACTCTCGTCTGGTGGTTTTAAACGCCATGCATGCCCGTGAGAAAGGGGCCGATGTAGTGACCCGAACCCGTTGTCTTTCTGCACAACGTGATGGGCAATATTGGCTGGTCGATCTGGAAAATGAGCATGGTCAATTCCAGATTAAGGCGAAAGCCTTGGTTAATGCCGCAGGGCCTTGGGTTGCACAATTCATTAAGCAGGATTTACAGCTTAAATCTCCTTATGGTATCCGCTTGATTCAGGGCAGTCATATTATTGTGCCGAAGCTGTATGAATGTGATAAAGCATTTATTATGCAGAATGATGACCGCCGTATTGTGTTTGCAATCCCATATCTGGACCAGTACACCATGATTGGCACCACAGACCGTGAATATCAGGGTGATCCAGCACAGGTGAAAATTACCCAGGAAGAGATTGATTACCTGATTGAAGTGAGCAATGCGCATTTCAAGAAACAACTCACTCCACAGGATATTATTTCGACTTTTGCGGGTGTGCGTCCTTTATGTGATGATGAATCGGATAATCCATCAGCCATTACCCGTGACTATACTTTGGCCTTGTCCAAAGGTGAGGAGGGGCAGGCTCCATTACTTTCTGTGTTTGGTGGAAAATTAACGACATACCGTAAACTGGCTGAATCCGCCATGCAGCAGCTCAAGGCATTTTTCCCTGAGATGCAGGGAAGCTGGACTGCGACAGAGGCATTGCCTGGTGGTGAAAATATGCATTCTGTTGAACAGTTGACGCAGGAAATCCGTGCACAAATCACAGATGCTCCAGAAACATTGGCAAAACGCTGGGCTTCATCGTATGGTTCACGGATCTGGAATATATTGGGTGAAACAACATCGGTTGACCAACTCGGAAAACATTTTGGTCAGGGCATGTATGCCAAAGAAGTGGATTATTTATGTCGCTTTGAATGGGTAACAAGCAGTCAGGATGTGTTGTGGAGACGTTCTAAACTGGGGCTTAGCTTCACTCAGAAAGAAACAGAGGCTTTGGATGCCTATCTTACTGTGAAAACTCATGGTAACGAAGCGGCTTAAAGCATTGAAACCCTCTATCTCATTGGTGTAGGGATAGAGGGTTAAAACGATTAGTACTTAAATTTGAATGCGACCGTATAGTTGGCTAGTTCACCATAGAAAGCCTGACCATCGGTAAAGCTATTTAGGTATTTTTTGTCTGTGACATTATCCGCATTGGCCTGAATGGTGAATTGAGGGGTAACTGCGTAGCTTGCCATCAAATTGAGAAGTGCGTAATCACCTTGTCTCAAAGATGTTCCATAGTTTTCATCAAAGCGGCTAATCTTGCCTTGCCATTGCAGACCTGCACCAACTTTAAGTTTTGGAAGTAGTACTGGGTTGTAAGTGGTTAACAGGTTAAAGGTCTGGTTCGGATTATAGGTTCTTGCCGCAACACCATTTTTCAAATCTCTCAAGCTAAACTGGGTATAGCCAAGCGAAACATTGACCTGATTGGTCAATTGTCCAGCCAGACCAACCTCAACCCCTTGTGAACGTAAATCACTGATTCCCACCTTACGGTTGAGCGGATTGCCATCGGAAGAACGCAGTGGATAATTGTTTTCCTCAGTTCTAAAGACAGCCAATGTTCCTGTTAGCCTATTATCCAGCCAGGCACTTTTAAACCCGACTTCATAGCTTTTACCATCAATTGGATCGGCAACTTTTCCTGTTGCCTCATCCACAGCGGTTTGGGGACGGAAAATTGAGGTGTAACTCATATAGCCCGTATATTCAGGTGTAAAATTATAGGTAATCCCCGCATAAGGTGAAACCTTGCTTTCATCATAGGCCATTGGCGCATCGTAACTTACACCCTCGCTTTTTGCCTTCACATAGTTCGCGCCTAGTGTGAGTTTGAGTTCATTGGTTAAATGTAAACGTGTTGCTGCATAAATGGACTGGTTGCGTTGGGTATAATCTGCCGTTTTTGCAAAATCTGACCAAGTCACGCTTTTCGGTGTCCAGCTTGCCCAGTTGGTGGTGTATGGCGTGGTATAGGTTACGCCATCGTATACTGATTCCTGAAAGTCGATGTTGCTGTCATGCAGGGTTCCGCTTTTTTCATGGTCGTTCTGATCGCTTTTTGAGAATGTATAGCCAATAATTGCTTCATGCTCACGGCCTAATAGGTCAAACTTGCCCTGTAGGTTGAAGTCAGCTGTATGTAGTTTATTATTTTCCAGATATCCGCTCGGTGTTAATGAAATGCCTGAACCATCCATGTTTGGATAGCCATAATAGTAGAGCAGCTGGCTTTGACGGTCTTTTTCATTATAGTTGTAGCTGAGGTTGGCCGACCAGGTGTTGAGGAATTGCTGTTTTAGCTCAATAAACGCATTTTTAGAGGTATTGTCCCAGTAGGCCCAGTCTGGATTTGGATTGTATGAGCGATCAAAACTGAGCTGTTTACCCGATGAATCCATAAGAGGTAAGGCACCCCAGTTATTGGCATTTGGCTTGTTCTTTTCCTGACTCGCGCCTACAGTAAGCAGGGTTTTATCGCTAATGTCTGCTTCTAGAACGCCTGCAATCCCATTCTTTTCCAGAGAGTAACGATCTAAATGGGAGTCCCCCGTTTGCTGGAGACCTGAAAGTCGTCCACGAACACGATCATTTGGCAACAGGCTACCTGATACATCTGCCTCATAGCGTTGTGTATTCCATGAACCATAACTGAGGTTGGTGTTTGCCTGAAGTTCTTTGCTTGGACGTTTACGCACATAATTGATGGTTGCGCTTGGATCACCAAATGCATTGGTCAGTGCATCCGCACCCTTAATTACTTCAATGCGATCATAGAAAAAACTGTCTGGATTGGTATCGTTGTAGTTCCATTGACTGGATGGGAAACCGACACCATCAACCAATATGTTGGAGATTTCAAATCCACGCGCCATATAAACAGCACGTTCAGTTTCCACTGAGTTTACGGTTACACCAGGAGTGTTGTTGAGCACATCTCTGGATGAGGTAAGGCCAAAGTCATCCATCTGCTGGCGTGTCACCACATTGATAGTTTGGGGAATTTCCTTGGCTTCGATATTTAACTTGGTGGCACTGTTGCTATTTTTAATGGTATAGGCTTTGGTTTTTTCAGAATTGTTCTCATCCTGGATAGCCTGAACCTTGATGGTTGGCAACTGGGAGGTTTCATCGGCAGCATGGCTATATGCGCTGATTGAAAGTATCCCAGATATGGCAATAAATAAGGGAGTGCGTTTGGTGAACGGGAATTGGCTCATATAATAACCATATAGATGAGAAGTATTGTTATTACAATTATTATTACTGTTTGCTTATTTTGCAATTTATTTCATCGTTTGGCTTATAGAAAAATTAAAGAATATAAAAACGATTGATAAGAATTTTTAATCGGAAAGGTTGTTGTTTTATGCAGTAATCTCAAAACCTCCTCAAGAATTAGCCGTTTTAATTCTAATGGACATAGTATAGTCATTTAATAAAGTGATCATTTGCAGGAAATATAAGATGGAAAACCTCGTCTGTTATAAACAAATGCCGATTTGGATGCATGACACGATTCCGAGTGGTTTTCAGAAAGCACACAATACCAAGGTGGGTACATGGGCAAGGCTCCATATTTTAAAAGGACAGGTTCAATTTGCCATGCTCAATGAAGCAGGTGAGACGATTTCAGAACACAACTTTTCCAGTGAACAACAACCGCCATTTATTCCTCCACAGGCATGGCATAAAATTGTCTCTAGTAGTGATGATGTGGCATGCCAACTCAGTTTCTATTGTCAGCCTCAAGATTACTTTAGCAAGAAATATCAATTGACTGCGACACATTCAGAGGTTTTGGCCGCTATGCCTTATTTAAGTGGAGGAATGGCTTTGGATGTTGGCTGTGGCAGCGGGCGGAATAGTTTATATTTAAGTCAGCAGGGCTTTACCGTCGATGCGTGGGATGTGAATCCGAATAGTATTGAAACACTGAATAAAGTGATTCAGCAGGAGAATATCAGTAATCTTCATACCCAGCTTAGGGATTTAAACCTGAATTGCCAGATCTCGCGGCAATATGATTTTATTTGCTGTACGGTGGTAATGATGTTTTTACAACCTGAAACAGTGAAGCAACTGATTGCACAGATGCAGCAGGCGACCGAAGTAGGCGGTTTTAATTTAATTGTCTGTGCAATGGACAGTGAGGATTATCCTGTACAACCTGATTTTCCATTTAGTTTTCGGGTGGGGGAGTTAAGGGAGGCTTATCACGGCTGGACATTGATTAAATATAATGAGGATGTAGGTGAGTTACATCGTGTGGATGCGCAAGGGCAGAGGATTAAACAACGCTTTGCCACATTGTTGGCACAGAAATGTTAATGCCTTGATATCTGTTTTGAAATAAGACAAATTATGTTTATGGCATAAAACAAAAAAGGTCGCCGA
>NZ_JAOCLL010000021.1:0-69016 GCF_029845285.1 Acinetobacter sp. GD03645
GTGCTTTTTTCAGTTATTTTATTTAACTGGATGCTTTTTGAACGCCACAGTTACTTTTTACAGTTTTTCTTTTTGATTAAGAACTTTTTTTAAACAATTAAGTCCAGTAGAATATGTATCTTGCTTCACACTTTTTGGCACTTTTGATTGAAAATACGGTTCGTAACGAGAAAGGCACGATTTATGTTGCTTGCGGTATCTATTACTGTGAGCCAGATTTGCTACGCCATTTCAAACCATAACTTTTATGAACTTGCCCTAACAATATTAAGTTATAGTAAATGGTCGAATACAACCCGACCCACCATTTGTGTCATTGACAACCCTGATGCAGCCGTACAATTCCAGACCAGTATTAAACAGCTCAGCTATGATTATCAGGTACAGGCTGTAACAGCCAAAGACTTTGCCAAGTCAGAGTGCCACGTTGCTTATTTTTCTACAACAATACCTCAGCAGCAGCAAAGCTTGATTCAAGCCTATCCATCCCGTTCTTTGCTGTCACTGAGTACCAATAACCCTGCCTGTGAAGTCGGCAGTATTTTCTGTTTATATAATAAAAAAACTTTTTCTACCTTTAAGGTTAATTTGGATGCTTTAAGTTATTCCAAAGTTCACATCGACCCTCGCGTCTTGATTCTGGCAAAGAATGCGGAGTAGTTAAAGTGATTTCGAATTTATATCAATCCACTTCATTACATGCGCTGTTCCGTAAATCACAGTTTACGATTTTTGCGATTACCTTTGTGATCTGTTCATTTACCTTTGCCACCATCTCCATGTTTACCATGGAAACCTACGCGAAGCAGAATCTACAGTTACTTAGCCAAACTGTGCTTGAGCGGATTCAACCCGCTGTGGTTTTCCGCGATAAAGGGGCAATTGACCAGATACTGGATGATTACACGACTGAGCATGCAATCCGTAGTATCCATGTCTATGATCCACAAAACCAGTTACTGGCAGAAAGCACCAAGAAAATTGCCCATCCCACTTTTCTGCAAGGTTTGTTGGACAAATGGTTTTTGCATGATCCAGTTCGACTGATGATTGTGCATCACAAGAAAAAAGTGGGCGAATTGGTGCTATACGGTAGCTCTGAGAATATTCTGCATTTTCTCATCACCATCATTATTGGTCTGGCCATTTCAATGATCTTTATCGTGATTGCCCTGTTATGGTCAGTGAACTTGACCTATCGACAAATTATGCAGGCCATTAAACCCTTAACGCATATTGCCCAGCTAGTAAGTGATCAGAAAGCGTATAATTTACGTTTTCCCAATAACCACATTAAAGAGTTTCAAAACTTAAACACCGTATTTAATGAGCTTCTGGAAGAGATTCAGGTTTGGCACACCCATCTTCAAAAAGAAAACCGCCAGCTCTCATTTCAGGCACATCATGACCAGTTGACAGGTCTGCCGAATCGTCATTATTTTTACAATGAATTACTCAATATTTTTGAAAACCCGCAATACCGTCACAATTCAGCCTTATTGTTTATTGATAATAATAAGTTTAAGGCGATTAATGATGAGTATGGCCATCTCGCAGGCGATGCTGTTTTAAAGGAAATGGCGACACGCTTAGGGCAGTCCGTTCGGCATGAAGACTTTATTGCCCGTTTGGGTGGTGATGAGTTTGCAATTATTTTACATACCATTCACCATGCCGACCACTTGCAGGCAATTGCCGAAGCCTTGCTGGGAAGTTGCAAGGAACCCTTGGATTTTAACGGTCAATTGATTCATTTTGGTTTTAGCTTAGGTATCGCATTCTCCCATTTTGCAGAAAATCCAGAAGACTTGGTTATGCAGGCCGATCAGGCGATGTATAAAGCTAAAAATTTAAACCCGCATTGGTTTCTTTATAAACCAGAAATTTAGGACATGCTATGTACACCCACACCATTAGAATTTCATTTATAGCATTACTTTGCCTAACATTGGCTGGCTGTTTAAGTTTTGGTCCCCTGAAATATCGTCAGGTCAAAATGTTGAAGAAAGAGGGTTTCGTCCTTACCGATGAGGGCTGGAGCCTGGGTTTACCTGAGCGTTTGCTGTTTGACTTTAACAAGGCGGACATCAAGCCTGAGCATGCACAAGAGATTAACCGTCTGGCGCAACAACTGAATAAATACGATTTGCACAAATTAAAAATTGTGGGTCATACCGATGATATTGGTAATCCAGAATACAACCAGAAATTATCTGAGGAACGCGCCCAAAGTGTTGCCTCG
Organism: Acinetobacter sp. GD03645; assembly: GCF_029845285.1. Taxonomy (NCBI): domain Bacteria; kingdom Pseudomonadati; phylum Pseudomonadota; class Gammaproteobacteria; order Moraxellales; family Moraxellaceae; genus Acinetobacter; species Acinetobacter sp. GD03645. Next base: position 2,243 of record NZ_JAOCLL010000021.1, read on the forward strand.
ATCTTTGTACAGCAAGGTTTTAAACAAAATGACCTGACTGTGGTTGGGCGTGGTTCAAGCCAGCCATTTGTACCAAATACATCTGATGAAAACCGTGCCAGTAATCGTCGGGTTGCGGTTATTATCATTCCATAATCTGGTTTAACCCATAAAAAAAGCTGACTTCATTCAAGTCAGCTTTTTTATTTATATCAACTCAATAATATCAATGGTGGGGGGTACACGAAACCGAAATGGAACGCCCACCATCCCAGTTCCCACCGTCACAAATACATCCGCATGCTCATGTGAGTAAAAGCCTTTTTTATGCCCCAAAATCGAAACCCGTTTCATAATGTAGTTGGTGACCCACGGCAGTTCAATTTGTCCGCCATGTGTATGTCCAGACAGCATCAGAGGATGGCTTGGCAATTCTGGCACCATATCCACCGTATCGGGATTATGGGATAAAATCAGCCACGGCTTATCCTGTGGCAACTCAGGTAAAAAACGCATATTGGCCTTTCCTGCCCACAAATCCCCGATGCCAACCAGACGGAATTCATCAAACTCAACAATCTTGCCCTCAATATCCATCACATTGTTTTCAGACAGCGCTTTTGCCAATAGTTCCTGGATTGGTGGCCCTGGATACTGTTCATCATGGTTGCCTGACACAGAATAAACAGGCATCTGTATTTCCCTTAGCACCGCCAGTTCCTGTACCAAACGATTTTCAGGTTCATAGGTCCAGTCTCCAGCCACCACAACAAAATCAGGCTGCTCCTGATTCAATTTTCTGACAATGGTTTTGAGTTGGCGCTCATGTCCTGAAAACAGTCCCACATGCATATCCGCAACCAATGCCACTTTTACAGGCTTGGTAAATTCACGCTGTGGATTTAAACGATATTGATGGTATTTCACATGAATTTGATGTGGTTCAATGAAACGCGCATAGACCAACACACTGCTTAGCAGGAATACAAAAATGGTTTGATGGAGTGTGTAGTAACCTGACCAACCTGCATAGAGGCTAAAAAACCAAAGTGGCACCAGCAAATAAGACAGGTAAAAAGCCAGCAAATGCACAAATGCCTTAAACGGATGGATGGTTTCGGTGCGAGCCTGATGTACCCAGGCCTGAATCAGTGCCCATAGCGCAAGTACCGCAAACAGGAGATAGAAAACTAAAATAACTGTATCTGAATTTAACAGTGCAGAGCTCATTCACCTCACCTCAGGGGGCAGTTATCACATCTCATATTTATATTTTTCGATGAAATGCTATACTCAAGCCCAACTTTTAATCAGTAACGATTATGACGCAATTTGCCCGTATAAATCACAAACATACGAAAATAAGTACAACTACTTACAATAAAAGTATGCTTGCGATTTATTGCAGTATTGCGATCACGGTAACAGGTTGCAGCACCTTACCCAAACATAAAATAGAGTCCATTCCTGAAACCACATTACAGGTTGACACCGCCCAGACCACACTGGCACAAATCATTCAACCCTTGCAAGAACAGCATCCTGACCTTACGGGTTATCTGGTGTTGTTTGAGCCACTGGAAGCCCTGGCTGCCCGCCTGCGCCTGATTGACAAGGCGGAGAAAACACTGGATTTACAGTATTACATCTGGGACAACGACAAGGTTGGCGCACTGGCGCTGCATGCGCTGATTCGTGCCGCAGATCGTGGGGTCAAGATTCGCCTGCTGATTGATGACAACAATGCCAAATCAACCGAGGGAATTTTTCTGGCATTGGCACAGCACCCCAATATTGAAGTCAAGCTGTTTAACCCCTATCGTTTTCGGAAATATCGTGCGCTCGACATGATTCTGGACCTGAAACGCATCAACCGACGCATGCACAACAAGAGCTTCATCGCAGACCATCAGGTTGCCCTGATTGGCGGGCGCAACATGACCAACCAATATTACAATGTCAGTGACAACTACCAGTTCTCTGATGTCGATGTGATGCTGGTTGGCACGGCGGTGAAAGATATTTCCCATTCCTTTGATGAATACTGGAACCATGAATATGCCTACAAGGTGCAGGAAGTGGTCAAGCAAAGTGCCCATCATCTTAGCTATGAAAGTTTAAAAAGGCAGCTTGATGAGCACTACAAGCGGGTTACTGTACAAAACTATCTGGATTTAACCAGCAACTCTCAGGCCATTGACTCGCTGATAAGTCGGGATATTCCTCTCGATTGGGTCAAGGCGGAAGTGGTCAAGGATTCACCCGACAAGATTAAGTCCAAGGCAAAAAAGAAAGAACACCTCAACTTTCAGCTTATTCAGCATCTTGAACAACCTGAAAAAAATGTTGACCTGATTTCTGCCTATTTTGTTCCTGAAAAAAAAGGGGCAAAAATGCTGACCGATTTGGCAGAGGATGGCATTAAGGTTCGGGTTCTGACCAACTCGTTCAAGGCCAATGACGTTGCAGTGGTTCATGCATTTTATGGCAAGTATCGGCAGAACTTATTGGAACACGGTGTACAGCTCTATGAATTTTTACCTGCGCTGGATAAAAATGATCTGGACAAACACACCGAGGATTTGGCGAAAAAGGCCAAGGTCAGCATCAAGGGGTTAAGCCGTTCAAGCCTGCATGCCAAATTGATGGCACTGGATGAAAAACAGGTTTTTATTGGTTCGTTTAATTTTGACCCACGCTCGGCCTATCTCAATACTGAGATTGGTGTGCTGCTCAACAGCCCTCCACTTGCCCAGGCAGTCCACACCACAATGGATGAGAACCTCAGCAAGTATGCCTATCAACTGGTGCTGGATGCCAACAAGAAAATCACCTGGCAGCGCCAGACACCCCAAGGCCCTGTTATTTATACCAAGGAACCACGCATGAAATGGTGGCAAAGGGCTGGCATCAAGATTCTTTCATGGCTGCCAATCGAGGGATTTATGTAGTCTCCGTGCCATCTGGCATCACCTTAAGTACCTTACGTTGCAACTCCAGCAAACCTGCACGCATTTGCTGTTCAACTTCCCTGGTCAAGGTCTCCACGGTATGCCCTGTTACAGGAACTGCGGGCAATGTCAGTAGGTGAGCTGTGACCTTGGGCATTTCCAGAACGCGCTGCACATGCTCCGCAAAAGTCATTTCACCAATAAATGGGGCCACCATGTCCAGCTCACCATTCTGGTTGACATAGCAAATCACGCAAATCTGGACTGGTCGCTGGGCCTCAATAGCGGCTCCAAGCAATCTGCCATGTACTTTTTTAACCTTTGTGCCATCTGTGGTGGTGGCCTCAGGGAAAAACAGCACGGGAATATCCTGTTTTAAAAACTCGGTAATCTGCTCACGAATCCGAATGGAGTCACCCGAACCACGTTTAATGAACAGGGTTCCACCACCCTTTGCCAGATTTCCTAAAATGGGCCATTTTTCTACCTCGGCTTTCGCCAGAAAGAAAATGCGGGCACCTGAACCCAGTACCGCCACATCCAGCCATGAAATATGATTGCTGACCCAAAGTGCGGGTTCACGGGGAATGGCACCATGAACCTGTACCTCAATATTGAAGACTTCACACAAACGGCGGCAAAAATACTGCACATAACGGGTATTTACAGGATTATTGGGATCTTTATACAGGCCATGACGATAGATGAGATAAAAGCCTTCACCAATCGTTTCAAGGCCTGCGGCCAATTTCTTGCTATATAGACTGAACTTAGAGAATAAACTGAATGGTGGGTTGTTTACTGCTGGTGTTTCTTGAGTCATAAATCATCAAAACCGTATGCATGTATGCATTAAATTAGCGAAGTTATATCATGCCCATATCCACTTATAAATGTTGTGACCATAATAAAAAACGAATGTGGGGATAAATTTTTTCAATTTTAAATGTTTTATCAGATCAATTACCATAAATAAATCGAATTTACAGATTTAAAGGTGATGCGATGAATCCACATGCCAACACATCAGAATCACAGACCACCATTCCTTATGGCTATGCGCTCAGAATGTTTTTAGGCTGGTCAATCCTGTATATGGGAACATTGATTGGTTTTATTGAGCTTTTACGCCGAAATGTCATCTAACGCCACTTAGTCTTTGCCCTTTGCTTTAAGTTTATTTTAGAATAAGACTTCAATACTCAGGATATGAGAACGCGTGGAAAATTTTGAGCAGCATCAAGGTGGTGAACGGGCAATTTTAGTCAGTGTGGCTGTACAACTGCTTGATGACCTGGATGCTGAAGAGTTCCGATTGCTCGCTCAATCCGCTGGCGCTGAAATCCTTGAACATATCTCCGTGCAACGTAACAGGCCTGACCCTAAATTCTTTATTGGTTCAGGTAAGGTTGATGAAATTGCGGAACTAGTCAAAGACCTTGAAGCTGAACTGGTGATTTTTGACCACTCACTCTCCCCTGCCCAGGAACGCAACCTGGAACGGGTGCTGAAATGTCGGGTGATTGACCGTACAGGTTTAATTCTGGATATTTTCGCCTTACGTGCCCGCACCCATGAGGGGAAGCTACAGGTCGAACTGGCCCAGCTTAAACATTTGTCCACCCGTCTGATTCGTGGCTTTACGGGCAATCTGGAACAGCAAAAAGGGGGAATTGGTCTACGTGGTCCAGGTGAATCACAACTGGAAACAGACCGCCGACTGATTCGGGTACGCATTACCCAACTCAAGGAAAAACTGGTCAAGGTTCAGCAAACCCGCCTGCAAGGCCGCGCCGCGCGTCAAAAAGCGGCGATTCCAACCATTTCACTGGTGGGATATACCAATGCGGGAAAATCAACCTTATTTAACATCTTGGCAAAAAGTGACGTTTATGCTGCCGACCAACTGTTCGCAACCCTAGATCCTACCTTACGGCGTTTGGACTGGGATGGCATAGGTACAGTTGTTCTGGCGGATACGGTTGGATTCGTTCGAAACTTGCAGCACGATCTGGTTGAGTCATTTAAGGCCACTTTGGAAGAAACACTGGAAGCAACCTTGCTGCTGCATGTGATTGACAGCAGCAGTCCCAACATGACTGAGCAGATTGAAGCAGTGGAGTCGGTACTCAAGGAAATTGGTGCCGATGCCCCGATTCTGCATGTCTACAATAAAATCGACCTGAGCGGTGATGCCGCAAAAATCATATATAAGGCACCAGACCTACCAGATCGTGTTTATGCTTCAGCACATTCAGGACAAGGCTTGGAATTCTTAAGCCAGGCGGTACAACAATGTTTAATGGGGCAGCTACAACACTTTGACCTTGTACTAAAACCTGCCTACGGTAAACTGCGCACCCAGCTCTATACCCTAAACGTAATTCAGTCTGAACACCATGATGATCACGGCGACCTGCACCTGTCAGTCTGTATTGCCCCGCATAAGCTGGAGCAACTCATTAAACAGGCACATTTACCATTAGACGAAATTCTTGGAAAAAAAGCTTCCTTGTTTGAGCATCCTTTGGAAGAATTTGAACGGAAAGACCATTCATCACTATAATTACGATCACCCATCGTTCAGATCGACGAGAGTAAAAAGCACATGAAAGATATTGATTGGGCAGCCTGGTTTTGCACGATTTTATTGATTGTCGTATTTCGTGAGGGTGCCGTCCTGATCACCAAAGCCTTTCATCACCCTGAACTGGGCAATCTGGTGGGGTTGATTACGCTACTCACCACCCTGCTGATCTGGAGGAGGTTTAAAAAAATCTCCAACCGCCTGATTGATACCAACAACAAGATCATGAAAGAAAGTGCATTTGCGTTTCTGCCGATTTGTGCAGGCTCGCTGATCATGCTGGTTCATCTGGGCAAGGAAATTCCTGTGTTTCTGTTTGTGCTCACCCTAAGCACCTTATTGCCATTATGGATTTACGCAAAAATGGCAAAACGCTGGTTATAGAGGTCGTTGTTTATGTTGATGGTTATTTATGGCTTCGTGCTCACCCTGATCAGCTATCTGCTTGCAAAACCACTGAATAAAAGGGTTCCACAGATTCCCCTGATTGTGTTTGCCATGTTCATCGTCATTGGCTTGTTGGCAGTTCTCGGCATTCCCTATGAACACTACATGAACAACGTCAATGATGTGTTTAACCACTTGCTTGGTTATGTCACGGTTGCCCTAGCCATTCCTTTGGCTGCCATGCGTTATGATGATTTACCCATCAAGTCCATGATTGGAATTTTATGTTTTGCCAGCATCAGTGCGGTTGCCCTGCCAATGGGACTGGCGTATCTGCTGCATATGTCTGAACCGACCATCATGGCCTTTGCCACACGTGCGGTGACCACACCAATTGCACTTAACATTGCCACACTGCTACATGCCCCGTTGATGATGGTTTCACTGATTGTGATTTTATCAGGTGTGATTGGAGCGGCATTTTCACCGTGGATATTAAAACATATCCATGATGAACGTGCCTCTGGCCTGGCGCTCGGTCTGGCTGCCCATGCCATTGGCACGGCACAGGCATGGCAGCGTGGTCCTGTCACAGGTCGCTATGCCGCATTTGGTATGGCAGTCAATGGCGTGTTTACAGCCATTTGGCTACCCACCTTTATTTTGTCTTTGTCTTAAAATTTGCCGCAAATATCACATAAAGATTGAACTAGTTGTCAAATATCCTACATAATGGAGTTTCAAACGTTAAAAGGATTTTTAATGATGATGGGCAAACAACTTATAGGTGCATTACTCTTATCAGCAGTCAGTAGCTTTTCTTTTGCGGAAGACATTACGGGTCTTTGGCAAACGATTGATGACAAAACAGGCGCACCCAAAGGACTTGTTGAGATTCGTAAAGAAAATGATACTTATGTGGGCAAAATCGTCAAAGTCACCCCACGCGCAGGCTATACACCAAAGGAAACCTGTGTAGACTGCCCAGCGCCTTATACCAACAAGCCTATTGTTGGCCTGGATGTAGTGACAGGTCTAAAGTCTACAGATGGTCTTAACTATACCAATGGCCGTATTCTTGATCCAAATACAGGCAAAATCTACAGTATGAAAGCCAAGTTAAGCGCAAATGGTAAACGCCTGCACTTGCGCGGTTATCTGGGTGTATCTGCATTAGGCCGCAACCAGATCTGGATTCGCGCCGAATAAACCATGATGCTGTAATGCACCCACCATCTTATATTTGATCATTTTTGATCACGGTTTAATCAAAAAAAGCCGCTTCGTTGTCATTCAAACCGAGGTGGCTTTTTTATTACGCCCTCAAAAATTCGTTGAAATTTCAATTATTAAAAAAGCGAACAATTGTAAAATAATGATTGAATCTATTATTAGAAATCCGAAATAATAGAAAGACAGTGATAGGCAGCAAGGAGGCTTAAGCATGTACTCAAAACTCGTTACCTTTTTTGTCCTATTTGGTCTTAGCCAACTGGCCTTTGCTCAAGATATTACTGGTATTTGGCAAAGTATTGATGACCTCACGGGCGCACCTAAAGGTCAGGTCGAAATTATCCAAGAAGCGGATGGCACCTATACAGGCAAAATCATCAAAATCACTCCACGTACAGGTTATACACCGAAAGAGTTCTGTACGGGCTGCCCTACCCCTTATACCAACAAACCGATTCTGGGTTTAAATGCAATTACCAAGCTTAAACACAAGAAAGACCTCACCTATACAGGCGGGCGAATTCTGGACCCGAACAGTGGCCGTGTATATAGCCTGACTGCAAAACTCAGTACAAATGGACAACGCCTGCATTTACGTGGCTATGTCGGGGTTTCTGTATTGGGGCGCAGCCAAATCTGGATTCGAGTCAATTAAAATTTAAACAATAAAAAATAGCCCTGCATGACAGGGCTATTTTTTTAACGGCAAAACCTAAAATTTAACGGCCTTGCAATGCTGCATAGTCCAGCAGCACATTTGCCGCTTCGGTAATAAATGCCTCTTCCTCTGGTAAAGGCGGACGCAGATGAGCTTTCATCTTGGCACGTGACTCAACCAAGGCATCAATAGAGGCCTGGTAGCTTTCCCAGTTTGCATAAGGTGGCTGCCCTGTTGCAGCTCGGCGTTGATTCTCAGCATCCAGCGTTTGCTTTTCCAGATCAACCAGTTCAGCACGACGCTGGTCAATATCCAGTACCACTTTCTTCTCATCAGCGGTCTTCTTGGCAAGCGTTTTGCGTGTCTCCAAATACTTAAACTGCGGGTCTGTCGCAACACGCTGTTCAGAGGTCTGGTTCAGTTTAGCCACATACGGCTGTACCGAACCTTCACGCTTGAATGGCGCTGTTGGAATGGTGTCCCACTTCAGGGCATTTTTGGCCTTACGCTCGCCAAACTCCTCATTGTAGATATCCACCAGTCGAATATCAGGAATCACGCCTTTATTCTGGGTACTGCCCCCTGTAACACGATAGAACTTACGCTGGGTCAGCGTTGCCTGACCATGTGCCAAAGAATCAAGTTGAACCTGAGCGGTTCCCTTGCCTGTGGTGGTACTGCCAATGATGATGCCGCGTTCATAGTCCTGAATCGCCGCAGAATAGATTTCACTTGCCGAAGCAGAGGCCAGGTTCACCAATACCGCCATTGGTCCAGCATAAATTTGTTCACCGCCATCGGTGTCTTCAAACACATTGACGTTGCCATTGCCATCACGGATCTGAACCACTGGGCCTGACTTAATCACCTGCCCCAGCATACGGGCAACCTCTTCCAGAGAGCCACCTGGGTCATTACGCAAGTCAACCATAATGCCTTCGACTTTCTTGGCTTTCAGTTCTTCAAATGCTTTTGCAGTATCTTCAGACACTGAACGATACTCAGTGCCAGCACGGCGTGAACGATAGTCAAAATAGAATGATGGTATCTCAATCACACCAAAGACATGCTTCTTGCCATCACGCGTGATTTCAACCGTACGTGAGCGAACACCCGCATCCTCTTCCTGAATCACATCACGTGTCAGTGTGACATTACGCGCCTGACTCATGGCTGCGCCAGCACCCAGCAAGCGTACCGTGACTTTGGTACCACGTTTACCACGAATCAGCCCCACAATCTCAGAACTAGGCCAGCCGATGACATCGACCATTTTATCGCCATCCTGGGCAACCCCAATAATGCGATCTCCCGACTTCACTTGACCAGATTTACTGGCTGGACCACCCTCAACGATGGTTTCGATCTTGGTGTAGTCCTCATTGCCACGTTCAGGACGAATCGAAACGCCAATCCCCTCAAGCTGCAAGGTGGTCTGACGGTTCAGCTCCATCGCATCAATCGGTGGATAATAATTACTGTGTGGATCATAGGTTGCCAACATTGCATTCAATGTTTTATCCAGCACATCATCACTTTTTACACGACCAATACGCTCTAGCTGACGTGTATAGCGCTTGGTCAGGGTCTGAACAGGGGTTAAGTCTTCAGGCCCTGTCAGGTCCTGTCCATTGGCAAGCGATGGATTGGCCTTTAACGCCTTTTGCTTGGCCTGCTCCTCTTCCTTACTGATGGTCAGGTTAATCAACTGTGACACCAGCATGCCCTGCCAATGACGCTGTTGCTCGGCAGTTGTTTTGAAATAAGGTGCCTTTTCACGGTCAATATCAAGATACACATCTTTCTGATGCAGATTCTGTGGTTTCTTGAGTTCAGCCAGCATGTATTCGTAAAACTGTTTCAAACGCTCACGATATTGCCCATGAATGGCAAAAGGCCCTGTTAAGTTGCCTGCCTTCAATGAGCTGCCAAAGGTTGAGCCGTACTTATTCTTATATTCTTCAACCTCACCACTAAGAAACAGCGAATGGTCTGGATCAAGGCTGTCCAGATACATATCCAGAATACGGTTTGAGGTGGCCGCATCCAGACGCATGTTTAAGTAATGCTGACGGTCAACCAATGTTGCCAACTGACGCGAGACCAATGCTTGTTCTTGTGATGGCTTGATCGTTGTTGAAACTATTGGAGCTTCTGTCGCCGCAAATGCCTCATTTATGGTATGAGAGAAAAATAAACCACCAGTCGCAATTGCAACCGCACACGCTATCATTTGAAGTTTCATAAAATTTTGGTGCTTCCTTGGATATGGCAATTATTACACAGGGACAATGTCAATATGAATGCCATTCATTCAACATCTTGGCAACCCGTATAACTTATTCATCAATATCATGTCGTTTTATCATATTCTGTACTGACAAAATGTAGCAAATCATTGCACAATTTATCCAGAGGGTCTGTTGATATTTCAACCATGCTTGCGTTATCGGCTAAAACCACGCAAACAAGGCATGAAACGCAGACAATGGCGACTCCCTTGTCCAGTTTCATAACGAAGTTTGAGGCAGTTTTAGCCATAACCCTGCGGGACAGGGATATTTTTTGCCGTTACTGCGTTATGTCTTGCTCATTTAGGAGAGCTAAATTTCGCAAAACATGCCTTGTATCAGCTAAAAAATATCCTCTGTCGCAAGCATCTGTGAAGTATGAACAGACCCTAATATTTATATCAAAATTCAAACGGAATCACTATGATCGGCGCATTGATGCTGGATATTGCTGGCACAGAACTTACCCAAGAAGATATTGAACTATTACAGGCTCCGCAAGTCGGCGGCATGATTTTATTTGCCCGAAATATTGAATCCCCTCAACAGGTCCGTGCATTGACAGACCATATGCGGCAGGTGCGCCCTGACATCCTGATTGCCGTTGATCAGGAAGGTGGCCGTGTACAACGTTTAAGACAAGGTTTTACCTTGCTTCCAGCGATGGGACGACTTGGAGAGCATTATCTGCACAGCCCGCAGCAGGCAATTGAACTGGCTGAACAATGTGGCTGGTTAATGGCAACTGAAGTACTTGCGGTGGGAATTGATTTCAGCTTTGCGCCTGTTTTGGACCTGAACGATATTAGCGATGTGATTGGTGACCGCGGTTTTGCCAAAAATATGCAGGACATCGTGCCGCTGGCAGGTGCATTTATGCAGGGCATGAAAAAAGCAGGCATGGCAACCACTGGCAAACATTTTCCAGGTCATGGTTCAGTCAAGGCAGACTCGCATGTGGCGGCGGCAATTGACAGCCGTCGCTATCAGGAAATTTACGACAAGGATATGCAAAGCTTTATCCAGTTGATGCCTCAGTTGGATGCATTGATGCCAGCCCATGTGATCTATGATCAGGTTGATCCTAACCCAGCAGGCTTCTCTCCTTTCTGGCTGCAAAATGTCTTGCGCCAGCAGCTCAGGTTTGATGGGGTTTTGTTTTCGGATGACCTGAGTATGCAGGCTGCATGTGTGGCAGGCGGTGCGGATGCGAGGATTCAGGCTGCATTAAACGCGGGTTGTGATATGGGTCTAGTCTGCAATGACCGTGCGGCAGCATGTACCGCGCTGGATGGCATTCAAAACCTTGCCTTGCCAAACCAGCAACGATTGGAGCGTATGCGCGGTAAAATTCCAGAGATTCAGATCGGTACTACCCTCACTTTGGACGAAACTTGGCAAAACGTCAGAAAAGTCATTGAAGACTTTAAGAATTCGTTTTAAGTTGTGTCTAAGAATAAGTTGGCGCTGCCTTAGAAGCTATATCTAATCAGATACTTTTTATTATAGGTAATGCCTTGCTTTTCAGGGATGAAAAGTAACGAAAATCCTTTTTTGATCAGCTTTGCGTTGTTTTTAAAACAGTTCAGGCTGGTCAACGAGGGCATCCATGTCGCTTCATGAGAGTAAATAACAAACTTAAAGTCTTATTTGAATGAAAGGAATCTTCAATTTAAAAAAGATTTATTTCATTTCCCTAAAAATAAGATAAAAACAGAGTCTAGGACAGATGACACAACAACTTTCAAAACATCGCCATATTTCATTTACTGCACATTACACAGGCTATATCTGGTATCAAATGGGAATTTCTCATCCAGCATTGGCAACGGCAAAAGGGAAAACGCTTGCCGCCCTAGTTCATCCAATTGAAAGCTGGGCAGAGAAATATGTGGGTGGTAGTATGCGTACCACGCTAAAACAACGCCACACCATGCTCGACACCCATTTGCAGTCCCTAATTCAGCAGCATCCTGATTTACAGGTGCTTGAGATTGCCTGTGGACTCTCCCCTCGTGGATGGTGGTTTAGACAGCATTATCCAGACATTACTTACCGTGAACTTGACTTGCCTGACATGGCTGCGACCAAACAGGCGGCACTACAAAAAATTGAAAGCGAAACTGATGAGGTGCTTTCAGTCGATTTATTCACGGATGCGTTCGCTTCCGCCTTTCAGGTATTTGATCCTCAACGTCCATTGGTGGTGATTAGCGAAGGCTTGATTAACTATTTTGAGAAACCATTATTGCAACAACTGATTAAAGCCATTGCTACCTATGGCAAAGACTTTAAAGAACTGCATTATTTAACTGACCTTTATCCAGAACCGACCCAAAATAAACTCGCCACCATCATCTGGAATAGCAGCCGTTTATTGAAGTGGATGTCCCGTAGTGCCTTTAGTTTCCACTTTCAGACTCCTGTTGAAGTCGAACAGTTTTTTCATGAAGCTGGCTTTAAACAGGTAGAGGTTCTACAGCCCAAACAGTTTTTTGATCAAATTTCCCTGCAAAACAGTCAGCAGCACTTGGGTGATCTGGTCTGGACAATTCAGGCAACCAATAAATAATCTCTACAAAAAAGAGAAGTGGAATACACCACTTCTCTTTTTTAACTTTCCTACACGTTTTTACGCATTAATTAGCCAGTTTCTGACGCTCAATAAAACGGGTTAAACGGTCAGCAATCTCAAAACTACCATGTTTAAACAAGATGCGTAGACCTTGCTCGGTGGCATCAAAGATTAAACATTCAATTTTAAACTCGCCCTCTTCATCAGCTAAATGCAAGGCTAAATCACGTGGATGCTGACTAACAAAATCAAGCTGCTCAAGTTGGTGAAGTTTCAGGTACACCCCAAAGAACGTGATATCGACAATTGTGACTGGCGCTTCGCTATCCAGATGACGGTGGCTAAGCTTGCTTTCTGGCTGTAAAACAGGGATACGCTCTTCACCACGGCGTTCAATCTGCTTCATTTGCTCGCGCGTCATGCTAATGATGCCATCAAGGTTATCGATGGATTCACCTTTTAGGAATGTGGTAAACAGATTCATGGTTTCTTTACGGCGCTGCAACTGTGGCACATGGTCGGCATTGGCGATCAAGGCAAACTGCATGTCTTCACACTGCAAGGCAAAGTCGGCGTTTTCATGCGGCAGGGTAAAACTGTCATACTGCCCAGCGGCAACCAGTGTCTTACACTGTGCGACAGGCACATCGCTTAGGCGCAGTAAACGGTTGCAGTTGATTTCATAGCGCTCGCGCTCAGTTGTGGTGAAATCAGCCATCTGCCTGAAGAACAGGCGCTTGGCTGTTGGTGACATACGTGTCTTGTCCAGCTTGGCGTGGTTGACCAGATACAAAATAACCGCCTGCCCAAACTCCTCCATGCGGTCTTCACGCATCAGGTGTAGTGACTCCTCAAGCAGCATGCGCCAGCTTTTACGGGTCTTTTGCATCACGCCCATCAGCACCATACGGTCCACCAGTTCTGGACGTTGATATGCAAATGAAGAAGCGACCACTGAACCCAATGACATTCCCATCACTGAAACCTTGTCGATTCCAACAATATCAAGCCATTGACCCAGCATTTTTGATAAATCAGGCAATTCCAGCACTGCTGCGGATTCACCAGTATCCACATTGCGAATCTGTTGATTTGCGCCCATTGAAGGTAAATCAATCAAAATGACAGGACCACTCTCAAAGAGTTGCTCAACACAATACTTATAAGAGTTAAAGTTCTGAAATGCGCCTCCGACAATTACAATTGGCGTGTTGTAGATCGTTTTAGGATCAGCAATCGCCATATATTCAATTTTCCAACCATCTATCCATGTAGCACGCGCTGGTTGTTTAAAACTGTTTTTATTGTAAATGTCGAAAAAACCAAACCCAGTGTAGGTGTGGTTTAAATCCGAGTCCATTTGGATAATGGAATTCATATCCTTCCTCCATCCTTGTTTATTTTTTTGATGCAAGAGTCTCATTTTTGACGATTTCAACTTGCAAGTTAACAAATTTATAAAATTTGTATTACATTTATCCTATACATTTTCATTCTATACAAATGCATGTTTTATACGCAATGATTTCCTTAACCATTTATCTTGTTTAATTCAACAATCTTTTGCAAAATATGTAGTCATGCCTTTAAATTCAACATATTCATCGCATTTCAGCAAAAATACCCGCGCAACATAACAGTTTATAATTTGTGAATTAGTCAGTTCAGGCTATTCATTGTTCCGCATTTGACTGTTACTATCTTTATAAATACATGCAATCATCAAAATGCTATGCAAGACTCTATTCAAACTTATATGCAGCAGGTCGGGATACAGGCGCGTAAAGCGTCCCGTATTTTAGTCAGTGCATCGACACATTTGAAAAATCATGCCTTGTCTGCAATTTATACTGCCTTGGAAAATAATCAAGCACAAATTTTAGCAGCCAACCAGATTGATATGGAAAATGGTCGTCAACGCCAACTGGACAGCGCCCTGCTTGACCGTCTGGAGCTGACCCCTGCCCGCTTTAAAGGCATGTTACAGGGCCTAAAGGATGTCATCGCATTGGTTGACCCGATTGGTGAGATCACCGATATGGCTTACCGTCCGTCGGGTATCCAGTTGGGTAAAATGCGGGTGCCGCTTGGCGTGATTGGAATGATTTATGAGTCACGTCCCAATGTGACACTTGAAGCGGCATCATTGGCGCTAAAATCAGGTAACGCGATTATCCTGCGTGGTGGCTCTGAGGCGCTGGAATCGAACAAGGCGATCGCAGCTGCAATTCAGCATGGCCTACAGGTTTCAGGCCTGCCTGAACATGCCGTACAGGTAATTGACACACCTGACCGTGCCGCTGTTGGACACCTGATCACCATGAATGAATATGTTGACGTGATTGTACCACGTGGTGGAAAAAGCCTGATTGAACGCATCAGCAATGAGGCGCGTATTCCTGTGATCAAGCATCTGGATGGCAACTGCCATATCTTTGTTGAGGCACAGGCTGACCTGCAAAAAGCCTTGCCAATCGCCTTGAATGCAAAAACACACCGTTATGGTGTATGTAATGCCATGGAAACCCTGTTGGTTGATGAGGCGATTGCTGAAGAATTCCTGCCCCGCATTGCTGAGCTTTATGCGGAAAAACAGGTTGAGCTTCGTGGCTGTCCAGAAACCCAGCGCATTCTGGGTGAATCTGTCAAAACCGCGACTGAGGAAGACTGGTATACAGAGTATCTGGGGCCGATTCTTGCAGTTAAGGTGGTGAGTGGTATGGATGAGGCGATTGACCATATCAATCAATACGGCTCACACCATACCGACGCGATTATTACCGAAAACTTTAGTCTGGCGCGTGAGTTTCTGGCACGTGTTGACTCCAGCTCAGTGATGATCAATGCCTCAACCCGTTTTGCCGATGGCTTCGAATATGGTCTCGGTGCGGAAATCGGGATTTCGACCGACAAAATCCATGCACGTGGTCCAGTCGGTCTAGAAGGCCTGACTTCACAGAAATGGATTGTTTTCGGTGATGGTCAAATTCGCCAGTAAACTGGTTCTATCGATTTAATTTTCGGCACGATAAAGCTCATTTATTTGATCTTTATCGTGTTTTCATATATTTTCATACAAAAAACTGTAGCAAAACAAACAGATCACCCAAAATAACTTTTTATTTGCATACTATACTGAAATATCAATTTGTTTCACTTATAAATCAGTCGTATAGGCTAAAGTCTATTTTCGTCAATACGGCCTCCCATGTTAAAACATTGCGCTTGATTCTACTGCCCCATGCATTGCAGCAAAATCAAAAGTATTCGTTTATAAAATTAAAACCTGTTAGGTGTTCAAACGTGGCTATATCTGTACTTGTAATTAACTGTGGTTCATCATCCATCAAATATGCACTGATCTCGGAACGCCGTGAAGATCGTATCTATGGTTTGGCAGAAAATCTGGGTGCCGCGGATGCGCGGATCAAGGGCATCACTGTGGGAGGTGAAGCGCTTGAGCTTTCCATTCCCTATGCAGATCACGCCAAGGCACTTGAGACCCTGCTTGAACGTTTAGCCAACTATAATCCCCAGGCGATTGGTCACCGTGTGGTGCATGGTGGCAACATCACTCAGGCAGAACGCCTCACCCAGCAGACCATTGACCGTATCCGTGATGCCATTCCACTGGCACCGCTACATAATCCAGCCAACCTGATTGGAATTGAGGCGACCATGAGCCTGTTCCCACAACTTCCCCAAGTGGCGGTGTTTGATACGGCTTTCCATCAAACCATGCCTGAACATGCCTACCGCTACGCAATTCCACAATTCTTATATACTGAACATCAGGTACGCCGTTACGGCTTTCATGGCACCAGTCATGCCTATGTGACTGAACGTGCCAGCGAGCTGGCAGAACAGAAAAATCAGGGGGGCTGGCTCAGTGCGCATTTGGGCAATGGCAGCTCAACCTGTGCGGTGTGGAATGGTCAGAGTATTGATACCTCAATGGGTCTAACGCCACTGGAAGGTGTGGTGATGGGAACCCGAAGCGGTGATGTTGATCCAAGCCTGCATTTATTCCTAGCAAACAATCTAGGTTGGGACATTCAAAAAATCGACAACATGCTCAACAAGGAAAGTGGTCTACTTGGTCTGTCAGGTTTATCCAATGATATGCGTACACTGGTGGAAGCCTCTGAAAAAGGTCATGAGGATGCAACGCTTGCCATCGAAGTATTCTGTTATCGTCTGGCAAAATCATTATCCGCCTTAAGTTGTGGCCTGCCGCGTTTAGATGGATTGGTGTTCACTGGCGGCATTGGTGAAAATTCTGCCTATGTGCGTGAAAAAACTCTCGCTTACCTGCCTCATTTTGGTCTGCAATTCAGCAAGGAAAACAATGATACTTTGGCCCGTGGCACAGAGGGGCGTATTGACACAGGAACTGGCCCACAAATCTGGGTGATTCCAACTGATGAAGAGGGTCGTATCGCCAAAGAGACCCGTCAGGTACTTGCACAAATAGCTTAAACAATCATATTTAGATAATACCAAGGTCATTATGAACACAATTTTACTGATTCCTACAGGCGAGGGTGTTGGTTTAACCTCTGCCTGCTTAGGCATGATTTATGCACTGGACTGTAAAGGAATCAATGCAGGTTTCTTAAAACCATTTTCACAAATTTCAGATGCAACTGTTGACCGCACCACCACCCTATATCGTCATCTATTCCAGCATCATTCGGTTGAACCGATTACTTATGAAAGATTGACTCAACTGATTGCATTAGGTGAGACAGATGAATTGCTCGAAGAAGCAGTTGCGTTGCATCGCCAGATTGCGGTTGATCATGATGTAATTATTGTCGAGGGGCTTGTTCCGAATGGACAAGACCATTTTGCCAGTGAAATCAATGCGGCACTTGCGCAGGCGCTGGATGCCCAGGTAGTTTTGGTCAGTACAGCTGATCTGGCTAATCCACGCAAGACAGCAGAAAAAGTGGATGCCCATCTACGCCAGTTTGGCGGCGCAGCCTCGACGCGGACCACAGGGGTCCTGTTCATGCGAACCAAGGGACTTCCTGACGGCACGGCTGAAATTCCTGTCACACTTGACCCAAGCCTGCGTCTGGACCAGCAAATTGCTGAATTTTCATTAGAACTGCAACGCTATAACCGCTTTATGGGAACAGATGAGTTGCCCATTATTGGTCTGGTTCCATTCAGCAATATCCTGAGTGTGCCACGTAGTTTGGATATTGCAGCAATTGTTGAGGGGACATGGCTGCATCAGGGAGAAGCAAAACAGCGCCGTATTTTACATACCAGCCTGATTGCCTCAAATATTGAATCTGAACTGCACAAGTTTATTGCGGGTGAACTGATCATCAGTGCCTCACAGCGTACCGACACCCTGCTTGCAGCCAGTCTTGCCAGTAGCAATGGTACGCCATTGGCAGGATTGGTTTTAACTGAACAGGCCCCACCCTCAGACAATGTTTTAGAGTTTTGCCAAAGTGCAATTAAGCAAGGTTTGCCAATTCTGCATACTTCACTTGATACACTGGAAACAGCACAACGCTTAAATCGTTTTGGCAATGAAATTCCAATTGATGATACTGAACGCGCTGAGCAGGTTACCCGTTTTGTTTCAAGCCATATTGACAATAACTGGCTGGATCAACACACCCAGAACAACCTGCATCCTCGCCTTTCTCCATCAGCTTTCCGTTATGAGTTGGTACAGAAATCCATTTCAGCGAAGAAACGAATCGTGTTACCTGAAGGCGATGAACCACGTACCGTACAGGCTGCCGTGATTTGTCAGACACGCGGCATTGCCCAATGTATCCTGTTGGCAAAACCAGAGTCTGTTGCCGAGGTTGCCAAGGCACGTGGGATTCAGCTCCCTGCTGATCTACAGATTATTGATCCAGACAGTATCCGTGATCAATACATTGAACCAATGGTTGAGTTACGCAGAGGCAAGCTGGATGCGTTGCAAGCCAAAGCACAATTGCAAGATACTGTTGTACTTGGCACCATGATGTTGGCCTTGGATCAGGTGGATGGTCTGGTTTCGGGAGCGATTCATACCACAGCCAATACAGTGCGACCTGCGTTCCAGTTAATCAAGACCGCACCGAACTACTCACTGGTCTCATCAATTTTCTTTATGCTGCTGCCAGATGAAGTGTATGTCTATGGTGACTGTGCGATCAACCCTGATCCAAATGCAGAACAGCTTGCCGAAATCGCGATTCAATCCGCAGACTCAGCCAAGGCCTTTGGTCTTGACCCACGCATCGCCATGATTAGTTATTCAACAGGAACGTCTGGTACGGGTGCAGATGTTGAGAAAGTGGCTGAGGCAACCAAGATCGCACAGCAACGCCGACCAGATTTACTGATTGATGGTCCGTTGCAATATGACGCAGCTTCGGTTGAAAGTGTTGGTCGTCAGAAAGCACCTGAGTCTCAGGTCGCTGGTCGTGCCAATGTGTTTATTTTCCCTGACCTAAATACAGGTAACACCACCTATAAAGCAGTACAGCGTGCCGCCAATGTGGTCAGTGTTGGCCCAATGCTGCAAGGTTTGAACAAGCCAGTGAATGACTTGTCTCGCGGGGCTTTGGTGGATGATATTGTATTTACCATTGCATTGACTGCAATTCAGGCAAAACAGCAAGATTAAGCAACTTACGATAGCCCTCTGCTTGAGCTGTAAAATGCACAAGCAGATAAGTTTTACCAGTTGAATCAAATCATTTTTATTTTAAATGAAGCACTCACAGTCTCATAAACCATGAGTCATCATAAGTTTTTTGTATAGACATTTGCCTTACTTTTGACTGGGCAAAAGTAACAAAACCCCTCTGTTAGACTGATGGTACATCCCTGTAAACCACAGTCTAACAAGGTGGCATCCATGCCACCTGTCACGAGAGCAAATGCTCATGAAGCAAAATAAGAAGAATCGAGACCTCTTGTATATCAAACTTCTTTAACGTTAAGCCTTTTCACTTAAACCGATTTGGAAGCTTGAACCATCTTAGAGTGTGGACCTTTAACAAAGAAAATCGCATTGCCACATAAAATTAGAATCACCCCAATCACGGCATTCATTTGCCAGTGATAGCTTTCCCATACCATTGAAATCAGTAAAGCCACTAAAGGAAATAACAAAGTACTATACGCTGCCTTACCTGCGCCAATACGACCTACCAGATAAAAATAGGCAGTAAAACCAATCACCGAACCGAAGATCGCCAGATAGAGTAAGGCACTGATTGCACTAAACTGCATACTTGGAAAAAAATCATCCTGCCTAAACCATGAAATCAAGGCCATTAAAAGCGAGCCATACAACATGCCATAAGCATTGGTGGTAAAAATATCCAGACCATGTTTTTGATGTCTCGTACTGATCATATTCCCTAAAGAAAAACCATAAGTGCCTAGGATACATAGTCCAATACCTATTAAGGTATTGCGATTTAAAGTGGTGCCCGCCACATCATGCCAGAACAAGGCAATAACCCCCAACACACCGAGTAAAGCAGCAGGATAGAACCGTGAAGACACCTGCTGAGAGAAAAATAATCGGGCATTAATGGTATTAAAAATCACCGCCATGGAGAAAATCACGGCTTCCAAACCGCTACTGATATATTGCACCGCATAGTAGAAGCAGACAAAGTTAAAACCAAAAATGCAACAGGCCTGCAACATACAAAACAGGTGATCCTGAATCGCCAGTTTCCGCAACTTTCGACTTAATACAACGAAAATAAATAACACTATTGCCGAGATAAAAAATCGCCAGAACACCGCCACACTGGCCGATATTCCACTTTGTTGTTGCAGACTAATCGCAATCCATGTGGTTCCCCAGATCACCACAACCAAAGCATATAACAGCACATTCATCTCTTTTAAACCGAACTCAATGACCATAACTGCTATTTTGCGAGTTTTGGGTCCATGATTTCTTGCATAATCTTGCGATGCCTGTCATCAACTTGCGATTTTTATTCATGCTTTTGCTAGATGACAAGGCGATATGAAAGTCCTACACTAAATACTCTATTTGGCACTGCATATAGAAGATGAAATATCAGATTCTCGATCAATTACAGCAATATAAAGCACAATTGCTCGACTCGGTTGAACTGGGTTCGGGTATGCAGTTGGCCATGTGGCAAAATAACCAAGATCGTGTCAGCGTGTGTAGCAATCATCACACTTTGAGCATGTATATTCAGGGCGGTTATGAAAGCTATCAAAAGACCGCACAAGGTTGGCACAATGGCGGTGGTCCTGATCGCATGTGCCTGATGCCACAGGACTTTGAATCGACCTGGGATTTACGCGATCCACTTACCTTTGTACATCTTTACTATACTGAACAACACTTACAACGGGTAGCTGAACAAGTCTGGGATCGTGAACCGAGTCAGATCACTTTAAACCCACAAATTTTTGTGGCTGATCCTCAAATTTCCATGATCTATCGTCATTTTTTACTCAATGGTGCATGGCAAGAACGCGAAAATCATTTACAGATGAGTACCGCAGCAACCTTGTTGCTCAACCACCTGATCAAGAATTATAGTCATGCACAGTGGCAAGTGCCCGAAGTCAAAGGTGGCCTCTCCCCTTATGTGCTTAAGCAGTTACTAGAATGGATTGATCAACATCTCCATTTGAGTCTGACCTTGTCTGATCTGGCTCAGCAAGTGCAACTCAGCGAGTATCATTTTGCGCATATGTTTAAACAATCGATGCAGATGCCACCGCATCAATATGTAATGCAACGCCGTCTTGAGCGTGCCCATCAAGCACTTGAACAGACCACAACCAATCTGACTGAGATCGCTGTGCAATATGGATTTAGTTCAAGCAGCCATTTTAGCCATCGCTTTAAGAAACAGTTTGGCTATAGTCCATCTCAACTGAGAAAAAACTAAAATCCAAAGCGCACCTTTGGTTGATGCAATTTAGATCAAAGGCTTACTTTAGACCTTTAGCCAAATCTAAGCTAAAACTCCCACATTCATTCCTTTTTGTCATATAATTTAGCCCGCCAGCTAATCGCCCGCTCAAGAGAAATTTGATATGACAACGATCATCAAACAAGATGACTTGATTACATCAATCAAGGATGCCCTGCAGTTTATTTCTTACTATCACCCACAAGACTTCATCCAAGCGATGAGCCGTGCTTATGATCGTGAAGAAAACAAAGCTGCAAAAGATGCAATTGCACAAATCCTTATCAACTCACGTATGTGTGCTGAAGGTCATCGCCCAATCTGTCAGGATACAGGGATTGTCAACGTTTTCCTTGAAGTTGGCTTAGACGTTAAATTTGATTTAAGCATGAGTCTGGATGATGCAGTCAACGAAGGAGTACGCCAAGGTTACCTAGAGAACTCAAA
Organism: Acinetobacter sp. GD03645; assembly: GCF_029845285.1. Lineage (NCBI taxonomy): Bacteria > Pseudomonadati > Pseudomonadota > Gammaproteobacteria > Moraxellales > Moraxellaceae > Acinetobacter > Acinetobacter sp. GD03645. The sequence goes on from NZ_JAOCLL010000021.1 coordinate 24,296, forward strand.
CGTACTCCGTGCTTCTGTGTTGGCCGATCCAGCTTTTGGTCGTAAAAATACTAAAGACAATACCCCTGCCGTGATTCACTACAAGCTCGTTCCAGGTAACAAGGTTGATATTACTGTTGCAGCAAAAGGTGGTGGTTCAGAAAATAAATCCAAGCTTGCAATGTTGAACCCATCTGACTCGATTGTGGACTGGGTACTTAAAACTGTTCCAACCATGGGTGCAGGTTGGTGTCCACCAGGTATGCTCGGTATTGGTATCGGTGGTACTGCTGAAAAAGCCATGATGCTTGCCAAAGAAGCACTCATGGAAGAAATCAACATGGACGAATTACTTCGTCGTGGCCCACAAAGCAAAATGGAAGAACTCCGTATCGAGATCTTCGAGAAAGTAAATGCGCTGGGTATTGGCGCACAAGGCCTTGGCGGTTTAACCACAGTGCTTGATATCAAGATCAAGGATTACCCATGTCATGCTGCGGGCAAACCAGTGGGGATGATCCCAAACTGTGCTGCAACTCGTCATGCACATTTCCAGTTAGATGGTACTGGTGTTGCGCATATTCAGGCACCTAAACTTGAAGACTATCCTGCCGTGACTTGGGATTCCTCTCAGTCTAAGCGTGTAAATCTGGATACCATTACTCAGGAAGAAATGAATTCCTGGAAACCAGGTGACACCTTACTTCTCAATGGCACCATTTATACAGGTCGTGATGCTGCACATAAACGCATGGTCGATATGTTAAATAATGGTGAAGAACTTCCTGTAGATCTAAAAGGTAAATTTATTTACTACGTTGGTCCAGTCGATCCAGTTGGCGATGAAGTGGTTGGTCCTGCTGGCCCAACAACTGCAACCCGTATGGACAAGTTTACCCGTCAGGTTCTGGAAGCTACAGGCTTATTTGGTATGATTGGTAAAGCGGATCGTGGCCCTGCTGCGGTTGAGGCAATCAAGGACAACAAGGCAACTTACCTGATGGCCGTTGGTGGTGCAGCTTACCTCGTATCTAAAGCAGTACGTGAAGCCGAAGTGGTTGCATTCGCAGACTTGGGTATGGAAGCGATCTACAAGTTTGTGGTTGAAGACATGCCTGTATCTGTTGCAGTTGATGTCAATGGCACCTCAATCCACGCCATTGCACCAAAAATCTGGCAAGCGAAAATTGGCAAGATTCCAGTGGTTGATGCCGCTGCGTCATAATATTTATACAATTCAGGTAGCCGAATCATCGTATTCGGCTATTTTTTTGCCCAGTGCTTCTGTTAGATTATAAAAAACAAAACAACAATAAGGGCAAAGACATGAGTAGAAATATATCGAGGGTGCTGGTCGGTTTATGCCTGATCAGTGCCATACAAAGTGTCTTTGCCACACCAGCGCGAACCCAGTCTGTAAAAGAGCTGATCAAACTGAGTGAGTTTGAAAATATCCTATATACCTCTTTGGATGAAATGCAGCCGACATTGGATTCAGAAGCTGAAAACATCCTGCTAAGGGTATTAAACAAGGATAAATTAACCACTACACAGGAACAATTGGCTGTACTCGAACTCAGCCAATTGTTGAAAGACACCAGTTCAAAAGTGTTTGCCCGACCCGAAACCTTACAGGCCATAGAAAAAATTTATGCCGAGACATTAAGTGAGGAAGAGGTGCAGGCTTATTTAACATTCCTAAAAACGCCTGAGGGTAGATCCATTAATCAAAAAACATTGAAAATCAGCACCAATGTTTTTCAGTATATGAATCATTTGAGCCAGCAAAGCCTGAATGATCCAGAGCAAAGCTCACAGCTAAAGGAACAGTTCCTAACCATCATCAAACCACTGGTTCAACCTGATTAGTCCCTGTTCTGTATCAGTTTACCAGGTTAAAGGATTCCAGATTTTAAATGGCTTGACCAAAAGTACTTCAGACTTTTCATCATATTTAATAGGCTTGAGTTCCTGAGGCTTGGAACGAACCTCTCCCGATTCATCCTGTGCAACAAAGTTATAGCTCGAAGATTTTAGGCGGGTAAACGCAATTTCCTGATGGGCAACCTTGTCAGGCATCACCATCCAGGGACCTGTATGTTCACTGCGGGAAATCTTGTTTTCCTCATCATATTTGATGAAATAGGTTTGCGCGGCATCCACTGTCAAATCCAGATATTTTGGTTTCTGGAAATGTAATCCTGCCAAAGGACGGCTTGCACTTAAACGATAGGTTCCCGCAGGGAGTTCAACCCAGTAATAATGATTATGTAACAGGCTTGGAATACGATGACCATTGATAAACAGGTTGACCGCCGCAATTTCCTGACGGTTCCAGCGCGAATCTGGTCGATACAGATACACAATGGCCGCCTGTTCATTTTGCGGTTTAACTGGTGTGAAGTATTGACCCAACTTTTGATTGACCCAACCTCCTACAGTGAAGCCACCCACATGGTATTGATCAAACAGGCCTGGTTCTTTTTCAGTATCCACTGGTGGTAGCGTTGCAGTCAGTGCTGCTGGTTTTTCCTCAACGGCCTTGTGGCTTTGACAGCCAGCCAATACCCCAGCACAACATAATGACAATATTAAATAACGCATGACATCCCTCAAGGCGTTTTCTTGGATTTATTGTTAACAGCGCAAAACTATGCGGATTTTCCAATTTTTAAGATTAACACCTCACTGACCAATTGCAAATAAAAAAAGCATGAAAAGCTAAACCTTTCATGCTTTTTTAGATGAGTGATAAACCGTTGCCGTTAGGCCGATTTGGAATCAATCACTTTCAGGTCTTTTTTTTCCACCAGTTCAGGCGTGGTCACCTGGGGGAGACGCTCAGCCTTATAGGTTGGTTTTGCGGTGCCATTGATCACGGCTTCATCCACAACCACTGTACCAACATCTGTACGGCTTGGTAAATCGTACATGGTTTCAAGCAAAACATTTTCCAGAATTGAACGTAGACCACGTGCACCCGTATTGCGTTCCAGCGCTTTCTTCGCCACCGCACGCAATGCAGACTCATCAAACACCAAATCCACATCTTCCATTGTGAACAGGTATTGATATTGGCGTGTCAATGCATTCTTCGGTTCTGTCAGAATCTGCATCAGCGCTTCTTCATCCAGTTCCTCCAAAGTGGCAATCACAGGCAAACGACCAATGAACTCAGGAATCAAGCCAAACTTGACCAGATCAGTTGCCTCAACCTGACGGAACAATTCAGAGACTTTCTTGCGATCATCCTTGTTCTTCACATCAGCGGTAAAGCCAATGCCGCCCTTTTCCTGACGCTGCTGGACAATTTTTTCCAGACCAGAGAATGCGCCACCACAAATGAACAGGATATTTGAGGTATCAATCTGGATAAATTCCTGTTGAGGATGCTTACGTCCACCTTGAGGTGGAATTGAGGCAACAGTGCCCTCAATCATTTTCAACAGCGCCTGCTGCACACCCTCACCTGAAACATCACGGGTAATGGATGGATTTTCAGACTTACGGGTGATCTTGTCGATCTCATCAATATAGATAATGCCTTTCTGGGCTTTCTCTACATCATAGTCCGCTTTCTGCAATAGCTTCTGCACGATGTTTTCGACATCTTCACCCACATAACCTGCTTCCGTGAGTGTAGTCGCATCTGCCATGGCAAATGGAACATCCAGCAAGCGGGCAAGTGTTTGCGCCAGCAAGGTCTTACCTGATCCTGTTGGACCAATCAGTAGAATGTTACTTTTTGCGATTTCAACATCCTGATGTGTGTGGTGGGACTGCCCAACCTTCAACCGTTTGTAGTGGTTATACACAGCAACAGACAGGGTTTTTTTCGCAATATCCTGTCCAATGACATACTGGTCAAGGGCAGCACGTATTTCATGTGGCTTAGGCAATGCCTTGCTTGCCCAATCCCCCGCTTCAACCTGTTGGCTGGTTTGTACCAAGTCCAAGCAGACATCCACACACTCATTACAAATATATGCGTCCTCACCTGCAATCAATTTTCCAACTTCAGATTGCGTCTTACCACAAAATGAACAATGTTTTTGTCCTTGAGGATGTTCGGACATATTTACTCCACAACTTAAATCTTAAACCTAGTTTTTAAAAATCAAGGACGCTTGCTCAGCACCTGATCAACCAAACCATATTCTTTTGCTGCCTGTGCAGTCATAAAGTTGTCACGGTCTGTGTCGCGTGCGACAGTTTCATAGTTCTGACCACTATGCTCAGCCATCAAACGGTTTAAACGCTCTTTGATAAAGAGAATCTCACGCGCGTGAATTTCAATGTCAGAAGCCTGACCACGGAAACCACCCAACGGCTGGTGAATCATGACACGGGCATTTTCAAGACAGTAACGCTTGCCCTTGGCACCCGCATTCAACAGGAATGCACCCATCGATGCCGCCTGCCCCATACAGTAGGTCACCACATCTGGCTTGATGAACTGCATGGTGTCATAAATCGCCATACCAGCAGTCACTGAACCGCCTGGTGAGTTAATATAAAGATGGATATCTTTCTCTGGATTCTCAGCTTCCAGAAACAACATCTGCGCAACGATTAAATTGGCCATGTTGTCTTCAACTTCACCTGTTAAAAAAATCACACGCTCACGTAACAGGCGTGAATAAATATCAAAAGAACGCTCACCACGAGAGGATTGTTCAACGACAACAGGAACTAAAGCATTTTCAATTGTTGGAACATACATAGGTTTATTTATTCCTAAATTATTCTGACTCGATCTATGCCAACAATATGAGGGATAATCGATGAAATTGCAAAAGGTTCAACCTGAAATATTCGATTATTTATGGCAAAACCGAGTCATTTTTCGACAAATTAACACTTTCATAACACGCATAAAAAAAGGCGCATCAAGCGCCTTTCTTCTAAACTTTTAAAAGATTAGCCACGGCGTGCCTGTTGCTCTTTTAACAAGTCTTCATAGCTTACATTTACATCACTTACTTTAGCAGAAGCCAGGATGTGGTCAACAACCTGATCTTCCAGCACAACAGCTTCAATTTGAGCGCGTTGCTGCTTGTCATTTTTGAAGTATTCAACCACTTCTGTTGGGTCTTCATAAGAAGAAGCCATATCATCGATATAAGCATCAACACGTGCCTGGTCAACTTCAAGTTTAGCGTCAGCCAATACTTTGCTCACCAACACACCAAGTTTCACTGATTTTTCAGCTTGCTCCTTGAACAATTCATCTGGAAGCATGCTGCTGTCAAATGCGCCTGCGCCCTGACCACCAAATTGTTGAGTGAACTGCTGGATCATTTGTTGACGTTGACGGTCAATTTCCTGGGCAACCATAGAAGCTGGAACTTCGATTTCGTTTGCAGCAACAAGTGCATCAAACGCAGCTTGTTTAACCTGGTTACGCAGACCGTTGCGAACTTCACGTTCCATGTTCTTACGAACATCAGCCTTTAACTTGTCCAGACCTTCTTCTTCAGTCAAGCCAAAGATTTTTAGGAATTCAGCATCGATTTCTGGAAGTTTCTGTTTTTCAACAAGCTTCACAGTGATCTTGAACTGAGCAGCTTTACCCGCCAGGTTTTCAGCCTGATAGTCTTCAGGGAAAGTCACATCAATGATTTTCTCTTCGCCTTTCTTCATGCCAACGATACCGTCTTCAAAACCAGGGATCATGCGACCTGAACCAAGAACCAGTTTAAAGTCTTCAGCAGAACCGCCCTCGAACTTCTCACCATCAACAGTACCTTCGAAGTCGAAAGTCACCTGCATGTCTTTCTTCGCCATACCCTTGGTTTCAGCCCAGGAAGCGCGTTGCTTTTGCAGGTTCTCAATCATGGTATCAACGTCTTTGTCGTTGATTTCTGAAGCCTTGCGTTCAACTTCCAAATCGGCAAAAGTCTTCACTTCCACTTCTGGATAAACTTCAACAGTTGCTTCATATACTAAAGCGTCATCTTTGTTTTCAACTTTCTCAATGTTCGGCATACCTACCGCATTGATTTTTTCTTGTTGAATTGCTTCGAACACAGTGTCGCGAATGATGTCATTCACCACTTCCTGATAAATGCCCGCACCATATTCACGGCGAACAACGTTTAAAGGCACCTTACCTGGACGGAAGCCGTTGATCTTCACAGTTTTGGCAGTGCGTTTTAAGCGAGCTTCAAATTGCTCGTTAACACGGCTCGTCGGTACAGAAACATTTAAACGACGGGCAACGCCCGAAACCGCTTCAGTCGTTACTTGCATGGCTTCCTCGATATTTAGTTAGTAGTAACAGTTTTTAAAAGTGCCACATTATATGACAACTTTGCAGATATACAAAACACATGATGAAAAAGCAACTCGCTTTCTTTGATTTTCGTCCATTTAAATACAAATTAATTCAAAAAATAGTTTTCTTAAAATAACCTTAAATAAATGTTAATTTTTGTTGTAAATGATAAAACATATCATTAACATTATGAGTGTCAGTTGTTTTAATTTTTTTTGTTTTGATTTTTCTCCACTTTTGGACTGTTTATCATGCGTAAATTCAATCTGCACCCTTTAACGGCAGCCTTTATTGGTCTCGCCTCCAGTTCACTTTATGCAGCCGAAACGGAAGCTACCCACCAGCTTTCCACTATTGTTGTGACAGCATCAGGTTTCGAGCAAAAAATTACAGACGCACCAGCAAGTATTTCGGTCATCACCAAAGAAGAGCTGGAAAAAAAGCCATATATGACCCTGCTGGACGCGGTTCGTGATCTTGAGGGGGTTGATATTGGTGAAACCCGTGACAAAACGGGACAAGGGACAATTTCCATGCGTGGAATGGGGGCCGACTACACCCTGATCCTGGTGGATGGTAAACGCCAGAACAATCACGGCGACATTTATCCAAACAACTTTGGCGGCAACCAGTTCAACCATATTCCACCACTGGATGCGATTGAACGTATTGAGGTGATTCGTGGTCCCGCATCAACACTTTATGGCGCAGACGCAATGGGTGGTGTGATTAACATCATCACCAAAAAAGTCACTGACAAATGGCAGGGATCGCTATCACACAGCCGCACTTATCAGACAGATGACAATTTCGGTGATGACATTACCACCGACTTCAATGTAATGGGACCTTTGATTGCCAATCAATTAGGTCTTACTTTGCGTGGTAGTTTTTATAACCGCATGGCATCCAATCCCACTTATACCCCTGTAACCTATCCAAATGGTGAAACACGCATCCGTGCACTTGGGTTCGGTAGTGGCGGAAAAACTGTTGATAATGAAAACTTATCGTTAGGTGCAAAACTTTCATGGACACCAACAGAGAACCAAAGCATCTCGTTTGAAATGGATACATCAAAGCAGGAATATGACAATGCGCCTCGCCTGAATGATTCAGGCACACAGGAATATCCTGTCGGTACAGTGGACAACATCGGTTCAGTTTGGTCAGCAGCTAACTTCTGTAAGGGTGCAACGGGCAATAACCAGAATGCCTGTACAGGCAATGGCGGAACCTGGGAACGCCGTGCCAATCCACAGGTCGGTTATGCGGCAGACCAGAAGTTCACCCGTGACACCTGGTCCCTTACCCATGAGGGTGACTGGAACATCGGTAAGAGTTTTGTTTCCCTTGCTTATGTTGAGACCAATAATGATGGCCGTACCCTGCCATTTACTGTGGCTGAACGTACACAGCTATTGGCCATGATTGATGGAACGGGTGCTTATGCTGGAATGAGCGAGACCGATCGCAAGAAACTGGCTGAGTCCACTTTCCTGCCCCGCAACAAGCGTGTGATGGAAAGTAACCAATATACCCTGGACGCCAAACTGGATATGCCATTTGACTTTTATGGTTCCCATAACACGATTGTGGGAACACAAATCGTTCGTGGTGAATTAAAAGATGGCGTGTTTGGTATGGAAAAAGGTACGCCAGGTGAAGTGCAGGAACACAATATGTGGTCATTGTTTGCCGAAGATACCTACCGCCTTATTGATCCTTTAGCCATCACCGCTGGCCTGCGTTACGACAATCATGAGATTTTTGGTAGCCAGGTCAGCCCTCGCCTCTATGGTGTTTATACCTTAAATGACCAACTCACCTTTAAAGGTGGAATCAGTACAGGCTATAAAACCCCAAAAACCTCTGACTTATATGATGGAATTAAAGGCTTTGGTGGTCAAGGAACTTCACCTATGTTCGGCAATCCAGACTTAAAGGCTGAAACCAGCCAGAGTTCTGAATTGGCGGTTTACTGGCAACATCCAGCAGGTCACAACCTGAATGCCACCATTTTCCACAATAAATTTGATGATAAAATTGCAGATCAGCCATGTGGAACAAATACAAACCTAGCATGCGCACCATCAACTGAATATCGTGATTTAGGATATGACTCTGATTTTTCTGCAAATCCCACTCGTATAACCAATATTGATGAAGTAGTAATCCAGGGTCTTGAACTCGCGGGCCGCTATGAAATTCTGGACAACCTGTCTTTCCGCGCCAACTACACCTATACCGACAGTGAACAGAAAAGTGGTGCCAATAAGGGACGTCCTTTAGGCAACACTGCAAAACATATGGCAAACGCAACAATTGACTGGGCTGCCACCAATAATTTCAGCCTGTTCCTAACCACAGAAGCCCGTTCTGACCGTTACCGCTCTTGGGATGCTGTCAACAACAAGCCTTTATATTTCAAAAACTATGAGGTTTTCCATTTAGGCGCATCATATAAAGCTAGTGATACAGTGACATTCAATGGTCGAGTCAACAACCTTTTTGACCGTGACTTTACCACTTATGATCTCAGCTTTACCGAATGTACCAGTGGCAGCACCTGTGTGGGTGGTTTCCAGCCAAGCTATCTAGATCATTACAACAACAAGGATAAGGCACGTAACTACTGGTTAAGTGTCAATGTGAAATTCTAAGTATCCTTAATTCACAAAGCGCTGCCTGAGGGTGGCATTTTTTATTTATATGGGTTCAAATTGTTTTCCTCATGAGAAGTTTAACAATCTAGCCAGCATGCTACATCGGCATAGCCCAGCTAATTTAAAGGAACTTGATATCTTCAATATTTCTTTAAATTACTTACATAATTATTTGATTTTCATAACAATAAATGATTTTTATTTTTACCTATCATTTTTTTCGTTTTTTTATAGAATTTGTATCGTTAATATCAATTTAATATAAAAAAATATACAAATCAATTTGTTAAATATATACCAACTTTTCTACGACAAATAAAAGCATTGATGGTGATAATAATTATCATTAGACTTCGCACAGATTGTTACATTGATTAACAATTTATCCACTTTTACTACAGTTTTGTAAAAGTTTTCTCAGGTTGAAAGTTCTGTCATTCGCCACTTCAATTTCAAGGGTTCTCTCAATGGCAAAGATCAAAAGTCGTAAACATCTTGGTACTACACAGTTAGTTGCACTTGCGGCAACCTTACCTTTGGCGGCACATGCTGCACCCGCAGAGGACAATGTTGCAAAACTTCCAACAATTGAAGTGAATGCAGAGAACAACTATAAGGCTGAATCCACTTCAACCAAAAGAACCGAATCACTTCTAAATACCGCAAAAACAACGCAAATCATTACTGCACAATCGTTGAAAGAACAAAACTTACTGTCTTTGCAGGATGCCTTGGCAACCACTCCTGGTATTAGCTTTGGTGCGGGTGAAGGTGGAGGCGGTTATGGAGATAAAATCAATCTACGTGGTTATGATGCCCAATCCAACATCACCATTGATGGTTTACGTGATGCTGCCGTTCAGACACGTTCAGATTTATTCAACTATGAAGCTGTGGAAATCACTAAAGGCGCCAACTCATCAGAAAGTGGTGTTGGACAGGTCAGTGGTGGTATCAACCTTGCTTCCAAGGCACCAAAAAATCGTGACTTTAATGAAGTGACCCTTGGTAAAGGCAGCGATGACTACACACGTATCACAGGAGACTTCAATAAAGTCCTTAGTGATGATGTTGCGGTACGTTTAAATGTGATGAACCATCAGGACACTTATGTTGGTCGTCCAGAAGAACGTAAACGCTGGGGATATGCCCCATCTATTACAGTAGGTATCAATGATACTACCCAGGCAACCTTATCTTACTTCCATCAGGAAGATGATAATGACCCACTATATGGCGTACCTTACTACAATGGTAAAGCCGTACCTGGTATCTCCACAGCAAACAACTATGGCTACCGTAATCTAGACAACCAAACGTCAGATACCGATATTACCACGTTAAAGGTAACTAGCGCTATTAGCGATATGTTTACCTTGAACTCAATCACCCGCTTTAGTGATATTACTCAGGACATGGTGGTTACCGCTCCACAGGGTACATATTGCCTGGCTAACGGTTTGTCACCAACTGGTTTTACTAATGACAACCAAACAGGTTATACAGATGCAAACTGTGGTAAAAAAGGCATTATTGGACAATACATTCCAAGCGGACCTCGTGGCTATCACCGTGAAACCAATACAAAACAGTTTTCCAATGATACCAACCTGATCAGCAAATTTAAGACGGGCATTCTTGAACATGCATTGGTAACGGGTGTGTCGTACAGCACTGAAGATTACGCTTTAAATGTTGGTGGCTATCTATATAACAGCAACGGCACGCCTTTAGCTAAGCCGAATATGGATGTTTATCATCCTGACAATTACTGGCATGGTGAAACCAACTACTTTGCCAACAGCACAGGTCTAGGCAAGCTTGATATTTATTCTGCTTATCTATTTGACACAATCAAGTTGGGTTCACAATTCCTTGTGAATGCTGGTGTACGCTTTGATCGTACCGAGGGTCAGTATGCAACCACATCAAGAGACAGCGTAACTGCTGATGATGTTAAAAAAGATCCTACTCTGGTTCAAGGTACACTGAAAAACACTTGGACAACCAACCCAGCTACCTCACAGGATAATAATCTCGTTTCATATAATCTGGGCCTTACTTATAAGCCTACGGAAAGTACAAGTTTATATGCAACGTATGCCAATGCCCAAAAACCAACGCAGAACTCTGCCAATGCTGGCTGTACAACAGGTACAACCTGTGACACCAAACCAGAAGAAGCTGTAAACTATGAGTTAGGTGCAAAATGGCAAATGAACCCGAACTTCCTGATCAACGCGGCTGTGTTCCGCAATGAGCAAAATAAAGTTCGTGTTGCAAGCGCAATTGCTGGCATGAATAATGTTCTTGATGGTAAAAACCATGTAGACGGCGTAGAAATCGGCGCGGCTGGCAACATCACACCACAATGGGGAATTTCTGCAAGCTTGGCTTATATGAAAGGTGAGTACGACCAGACCATTGCAAGCGCGGCAACGGCAACAGACTTTGCCAAAGGTGCAAAAATGACGAATGTGCCAGAATTATCTGGTGGCCTCTGGACAACTTATCAATTCAATGACCAGTGGCAGGTTGGTTATGGCTTGACATATCAGGGTAAAATGTATTTATCAAGTGTAAGTGCAACAACCAACCTGATTCCTCAAGTACAATCAGAGGACTATCTGATCCATAATGCTTCTATAACCTATAGTTATAACAAAGACCTTAGCTTCCAGTTGATTGGTAAAAACTTAAGCGACAAGGAATACTATGCTCGTATCCGTAACAACGGTTGGGCTACTCCAGGTGAAGGTCGTCAAGGCGTATTCAATGTTAACTACAAATTCTAATTTGAGTTAAGCATTACCCAAAAACCCTAATTTCATATTAGGGTTTTTTTATTTGCCTTAAATTTACTGATTTTTATTATTTTAGGAACCCCAACCTCTCCTCATCATTGAATGACAATATCATTTTTAAAAAGCCAGAAACATGAGTAGAATGATTTTTATTCCCATCTAACTCACCTGACATAGAAAAGGTTATCACAATGTTACTACATGTCCCCAATGTTTTGAGTAAGGACCAAGTTCAATCTATTCGTCAGGCAATACAACAAGACAACCAATGGGTCTCTGGGAAAAAAACTGCGGGTAGTCAGGCCATTAAAATTAAAAATAATTTACAGATCGACATTGAAAGCGAGCTATATCAGCAACTCAGCCAATTCGTGATACAAAATATTAAGAAAAGCTTACTGGTTCAGTCGTTTGCCCTACCCAATGAAATACTTTTACCAATGTTTAACTGCTATCAGGATTCGGGGAACTATGGCAACCATGTCGACAACGCCATTCTTTATATGAATGAAAAAGGCAAAAATGTCAGAACCGATGTCTCAATGACAATCTTTTTATCAGAACCAGACGAATATGAAGGTGGTGAGCTGATTATTGAGGACACCTATGGTGCCCATGAAGTCAAGCTAGATGCAGGTGATGCGATTGTCTATCCTGCTACCAGTCTCCATCGGGTTGAACCCGTCACAAACGGCGCAAGAATTGCCGCTTTTACCTGGATTCAAAGTATCGTAAAAGATGACTGGCAACGAACTATGTTGTTTAATTTGGACATGACCATTTTAAAACTGCGCCAGCAATTAGGAGACACTGAAGAGACCGTGGCACTCACCAGTCATTACCATAATCTTCTAAGACAGTGGGGTGATTTGTAATGTCACAGCGTGTCCCTCTCCCACCTTTAAATGCGATTCCTGCACATCTTCAAACCGTGCTGGATTATCAGCAACAGGCACCACAACACCTGACCGAGGAAGTTTGGTCATACCTGAATGGCGGTGCGATGCATGAAATCAGTGTGCAACAAAATATGCTGCAATTTCAGGATATTCAGTTAGTACCACGTCATTTAAACGATTTAACGCAAGGGCATACCCAGATCAATTTATTTGGCTGTGATTATCCACATCCCATTTTTCTTGCACCGATTGGTCATCAGGCTTTATTCCATCCACAGGCGGAAAAGGCTTCTGCCCTCGCGGCACAGGTCATGCACAGCAATATTGTGCTGAGCACCTTTAGCAATACCCATATGGGCGAGACCAATCCTGAACATCCCTATAAATGGTTTCAACTGTATTGGCAGGGTTCACGTGAAAAGTCCCTGCCCCTGATTCAGCAGGCTGAACAGTATGGTTATCGTGCCCTGGTGATTACAGTTGATGCCCCGCATGTCGGAATACGCGATCGGGAACGGAAAATTGGCTTTCAGTTACCTGAAGACATGGTTCATCCACATACGCCAACCCACCTTGATTTTCCCAATGTATCCCCCTCTGAGCATCCGTTATTTCAGGGTCTGATGCAGGTTGCACCGAAATGGTCAGACATTGCATGGGTGATTGAAAACACAAAACTCCCTGTGATTCTTAAAGGTATTCTCCACCCAGCCGATGCACAAAAGGCACTGGATTATGGCGTATCAGGCATTATTGTTTCCAATCATGGCGGACGTATTCTTGATACCAGCATTTCACCCCTGACTGCGTTACAGAAAATTCGGGCCGTTGTCCCAGCCAATTATCCAGTCTTACTGGATGGTGGGATTCGTCGTGGAACGGATATTTTCAAGGCGATTGCCTTGGGTGCAAATGCAGTGCTGGTGGGCCGCCCCTATATTTATGGCTTGGCAGTTGCGGGGGCTTTGGGTGCCGCCCATGTCATACGCATCTTAAAGGAAGAGTTTGAAATCACCATGGCGCTGATGGGAACGGCAACCATAAACGAGATTAATCAGGATTATATTTACCAAGATTGATTTATATTTTGGAAAATATTTTCTAGTTTTCGCTATATGATGCAAAAAATAGGGAAATATTTTTTATCCATACATATTAAAATAGCAGCATAGACCTTTTGCTAAGGCTTGCATTTTCACCTAGACTGATTCTTGTCAGGTGATTAATATAGCTGCAAAACCGAATAACTCATTCTGTGAATGGTAGATGATGAAAACAAGTGATGACTTTATCCATCCGTCTTATATAAAAAACCTCGCTGCCCTGCTGATGCTGCGCCTCGCGCGCGTATAAATTTTTCTGCCTGGTTTCAGGTACTTAAAACATATTCTCTTTAAATTAATTGTTATAGACACCATATATATTCGTAGCACGTTGCATTTATTTTGAAGCGGCAACCCATGCTACAACAAGGAGTTATCTCATGATGTTGGCTGACCCAAGCAAAAAATACCGCCGTATGTATCAACGCGTGGATTTACCAGATCGCCAATGGCCGAACAATGAAATCAATCAGGCGCCAATCTGGATGAGTACCGATCTTCGTGATGGTAACCAGGCCATTTTTGAACCGATGAACATGGACCAGAAATTAAAAATGTTCCATATGTTGGTCAAAATTGGTTTTAAACATATTGAAATTGGTTTTCCATCGGCTTCACAAATTGATTTTGATTTTACTCAAAAATTAATTCAGGAGAATTTGATTCCTGATGATGTGTATATTGAAGTGTTGGTACAGGCCCGTGACCATTTGATCGAACGTACCTTTGAGTCTTTGGTCGGTGCAAAACGTGCGATTGTGCATATCTACAACTCAAACTCTCCGACTTTCCGTAAGAAAGTATTGAATGTCGATGCCAATGGTTCAAAACAGCTTGCCATCAATGCAGCCAACAAGGTCAAGGAATATGCGGCGCAATATCCTGCAACTGAATGGATATTCCAGTACAGCCCAGAATGTTTCTCTGCAACCGAATTGGAAGTTGCCAAAGATGTCTGTGATGCGGTCACTGAAATTTGGGAAGCGTCTCCAACCAACAAGGTAATCTTGAACTTGCCTGCCACAGTTGAGGTGTCTACACCCAATGTCTATGCCGACCAAATTGAGTGGATGCACCGCAACTTGGCACGCCGTGATGGCGTGATCATTTCAGTTCACTGTCACAACGACCGTGGTTGTGGTATCGCCGCTTCCGAATTGGCCATCATGGCAGGTGCTGATCGCGTTGAAGGCTGTGTATTTGGTAATGGTGAGCGTACAGGTAATGTTGACGTTGCCGCAATTGCCTTGAATATGTACACACAGGGTGTCGCACCAAACTTGGATTTCTCCAACATCAATGAAATCATTGCAACCGTTGAGGAATGTACGGGCTTGCCTGTGCACCCACGTCATCCATATGCAGGTGATTTAGTCTTTACCGCATTCTCTGGTTCACATCAGGATGCAATCAAGAAAGGCTTTGAGTTCCAGAAAAATGAAGAGATCTGGGATATGCCATACTTGCCAATCGACCCGAAAGACTTGGGACGTGATTATGACGCAGTAATTCGTGTCAACAGTCAGTCTGGTAAGGGTGGTATCGCCTACTTGTTGGAATCGAACTACAACGTGGCTTTACCACGCCGTGTACAAATCGAGTTTAGCCAGATCGTACAGCAGCATACCGATGAAAACGGTACAGAAATCAGCGCGCATCAAATTTGGGAATTGTTCCAAAATACTTATGTTGATGTGAAAAATCGTCATTACCAAACCAAGCATTATCAATTGTCTGATATTAATGGTACACAGATCATTGAACTGGACATTGAGATTGAGGGTGAAATCCAGCGCTTGCGTGGTGAAGGCAATGGTCCAATCTCTGCCATGTTAAATGCATTACAGTTGCCAATTGATGTGGTGAACTATGAAGAGCGCAGCATCGGTTCAGGTGCGAATGCCAAGGCCCTTGCCTTGATTGAACTTCAGGTCAAAGGCACAGGTAAGAGCGCATTTGGTGCAGGTGTACATGACAATATCGTCACCTCGTCCATTGAGGCAATTATTGCCTGTACCAACCGCTTGATTGAACAGGGTGTGTTGACGACGGAGCAAGTGGTTGCCGCAGCTGTTTAACGAAAACAATCATTTAAAAAGGATACCAGAGTTGGTATCCTTTTTATTATTGATAAAAGATTTATAGGACGAACGATTCCAGTGTCTTTTCCATCGGATTCTGTGGGCTTAGTCACTCCACAAAAATTTTCATTTGAAGCACCTTTAGAACTTGAGTGTGGGCGTATATTGCCCCGTTTTGATTTAATGGTTGAAACCTATGGAACACTCAATGCTGACAAATCCAATGCCATTCTCATTTGCCATGCATTGTCAGGACATCACCATGCCGCTGGTTATCATCACGAAGATGATAAAAAGGCGGGATGGTGGGATGGTTGCATTGGACCTGGAAAAGCCATTGATACCAACCATTTCTTTGTGGTGTCACTAAATAATATTGGCGGTTGTAACGGTTCTACAGGTCCCACCTCACCGAATCCAGAAAATGAAAACCGTCCTTACGGTCCAGACTTTCCATTAGTGACTGTACGTGACTGGGTTAAAACCCAAGCCATGCTATCTGACCGTTTGGACATTGAAATCTGGTTTGCCATTATCGGTGGTTCGCTGGGCGGTATGCAGGCCCTGCAATGGTCTCTGGACTATCCAGACCGCTTAAAGAAATGTGCCATTATCGCCAGTGCACCAAAACTTTCGGCACAGAACATTGCCTTTAATGAGGTTGCCCGTCAGTCGATTCTGTCTGATCCTGATTTCCATCATGGACGTTATCTGGAACATGACAGTTATCCAAAACGTGGCTTGATTCTGGCGCGGATGGTGGGTCATATCACCTATCTATCCGAAGAAGCGATGAAACAGAAATTTGGTCGGGACTTAAAATCGGGCAAGTTTATGTATGGCTTTGATGTTGAGTTTCAGGTTGAAAGCTATCTGCGTTACCAGGGCGAACAATTCAGCCGTAATTTTGATGCAAATACTTACTTGATTATGACCAAGGCATTGGATTATTTTGACCCCTCCCGTGAATATGAACATTCCCTGACCAAGGCCATGCGTCAACCGAAATGCCAGTTTTTGGTGATCTCATTTACCACCGACTGGCGCTTTAGTCCAAGCCGTTCGCAGGAACTGGTAGATGCCTTGCTTGATAATCATCAGCCTGTCAGCTACCTGGATATTGATGCTGAACAGGGTCATGACTCGTTCCTGTTCCCTATCCCCCTGTATGTGAAAACATTACGGGCATTTTTAGGTGGAGCGCAACAGTTGCAATCGACCCGTTTGGAGAATATCTGATGCGTATAGATCAACGACTGGCTGAAAGATGGATTAAACCTGATTCCAGCGTACTGGATTTAGGCTGTGGTGATGGTGAATTACTGGCCCATATGAGCAAACAGCATAATATTCGTGCTTATGGATTAGAAATTGATCAAGAAAAGATTGCAATTGCCATCAGTCGGGGGTTAAATATTATTCAACAGGACTTAAACTTGGGGTTAAGTCGTTTTGCCGACCAGTCTTTTGACTCCGTGGTCATGGCACAGGCATTGCAGGCGGTCGATGCGCCCGATGTACTGCTCCGTGACATGGTGCGTGTTGGCAAGCAGGCAATCATTACTTTTCCAAACTTTGCATATTGGAAGACCCGATCTTTTCTAGCATTAAAAGGGAAAATGCCTGTTTCGGAAGCTTTACCGTATATGTGGTATAACACGCCGAATATTCATTTATGTACTTTCCGTGACTTTGAAGCCTTATGTGCTGAGAATCGGATTAAAATTATTAATCGACTTGCCGTTAATGGTGACCAACAAGGTAGTATGCTGAGCAAGCATATGCCGAACCTATTTGGTGAAGTCGCAATTTATCGAGTGAGCGCTCTATGAAAAAGACATTAATCAGCACGTTTTTATTTGGTCTGATCGGTATGCAGGCGCACGCTGACTATGTTGCCCAACCGCAATCGGTTGCAACGCAGGCAGCACGGTATTCAGTGATGAGTGTCAGTGAATTACAAAGCGCAGCGAAAGCAGGTCAGGCAGGTGCACAGTTTTATTTAGCAACGCGTTACCAGTATGGTAAAGATGTTGCCAAAGATGAGAAACAGGCTTTCACACTGTTTAAGGCAGCGGCTGACCAAGGCTTGTCTGCTGCACAGCTCAATGTTGGACGTATGTATGCTGATGGTATTGGCACACATAAAGATGAGGCTTTGGCACGCAAGTATTTTGAAAAGGCAGCAAGCAATGGCGATAACCGCGCCAGCTTTAACCTTGCGATGATGGAAGAACAGAAGAAAAACTATGTGGGTGCTTACCAGTGGTATGAGCTTTCAACCCGTGATGGCATGCTTGACACTAAAGTGATTAGCCTGTCTGAAGGTAAGAAAACTGCTTTGGCTGCCAACCTGACCCAGGAACAGATTCGTACAGCGCGTGACCGTGCGGATAAATGGATTCAGGCACAGTAATTACACCTAAAAGAAGAAAGCTTGATAACCAATAATCTAGCTTTCTCTATTAATTTAAAAATTGAGTTAAATTAATAATGAAAAAATATTTCTTATATTCTATCTTAGTAATTTCAACTAATACATTTTCTAATGAAAAGATAGAGTTTGAAATAGTAAAATCAGTTGATGGGGAAAGTAATAGCGTTTTTATTGATAAAAACCCCGTTCAATTAACAAAAGAAGAAACTGAAGAATTATATAAAGAAGTTAATAGTATTATTATTGACAAAAATATTAAATACAATTTAATTTTCAATGACTTAATTATCTATGTCCACCCAGAGAATGGATACAATAAAACAAAAATTCTTATTCCTTATAAGACTATAGATAATAGAATATCGCAATCCCCAAAAGGACTTGACACGCTTATAATCAACTGTCCAGTTATTGAAACAACAACAGAACATAAAGTAGTATATCACGATGAAAATGGTCATAAAAGATTTGTTGCTATGCATTTTGAACCAAATGACAAAGTACTAGAGGAAAAAGTTATCTTCCAAGGATATTATAAAAATTCAAAAAATATTGAAGAAAAACCACTGTATAAACAAAATAATATAATAGCAGCAAAAGCTCATTTAATTTGCAATATGATTGGGGTTTTTGGTGCACAACGAGCTGTTTATTCTGAAAGAAAAAAAATTTATGAAAAAATGCTTACTGAATAATAATTTACAAATAGACCCTTTACAAAAGAAAAGCTATTGGATGAAAAAAATAACTTATGCAAAAGGTCTAATATTTATTCACACCATGTTTCTTTTTCGATAGTATCAGTATCCTCAATTAAACGACCACACGTTTCAAAACAACCTTTATTTTTATATTCATTTCTTATTTTGAAAGCCTGCTCTTCATTCTTTGTTGTTACATTCAATTCC
The DNA here is from genome assembly GCF_029845285.1 of Acinetobacter sp. GD03645. Lineage (NCBI taxonomy): Bacteria > Pseudomonadati > Pseudomonadota > Gammaproteobacteria > Moraxellales > Moraxellaceae > Acinetobacter > Acinetobacter sp. GD03645. The sequence goes on from NZ_JAOCLL010000021.1 coordinate 43,450, forward strand.
ATAATACTTTTCCACTGATTTCGCAACTCCACACACTCACTTTCCAATGCTGGAACATTTGACTCTGCTTTATTACTAGATAAATCGTTATTTGAAGAATCACATCCACTTAATATTAAAAACAAGAATAAAGATAATGTTATATTTTTCAAGAACTTCCCCTAACGATAAAATATTTATTACAGACTAAAAAACAATCATTTTATACGATCTAATTATTAAAGACATACATAATCTCTACTATAATTTTAAAAAAAGTTCTAAAATCCAGTTTATTTCTTAATAAAGCATTCAAAATTAATATGTCTACTCCTCACTGGTTCAATCAAAGCAGCCTTGTCCTCGCAAGCAATAACAAAGGTAAAGTTGCAGAATTTGAACATCTTTTTCAGCAACTCAATCTGCCTGTTGAAATCATTCCACAAGGAAAACTCAATATTGAAGATGCCATCGAAGATGGTTTGAGCTTTGTGGAAAATGCCATTATCAAGGCACGTCATGCAGCCAGAATTTCGGGTAAACCTGCGATTGCAGATGACTCAGGACTTTGTGTACCAATTCTGGGTGGTGCACCTGGTATTTACTCCGCACGTTATGCAGGCGAACATGGCAATGACGCTGCCAATAACCAAAAGCTTTTGGCTGACCTTGTACCATTCCGCAAAGAGGGTGAAGCGATTGAGGGCATGTTTGTCTGTGTTCTGGCGCTGGTGACTCATGCAGAAGACCCACTGCCACAAATCTTTCAGGGCATTTGGAAAGGTGAGATTTTAGAAGCTGCCCGTGGAGAAAATGGTTTTGGCTATGATCCCCTATTTTGGCTGGCTGCACTCAATCTTTCCAGTGCGGAACTCAGCAAGGAAGAGAAAAGTAAAATCAGTCACCGTGGTCAGGCAATGCAATTGTTTAAAGCGAGTTTGAGCTAATTTCCATAGAAGCCTGAACCGCATATTCAGGCTTCTTTCTCCTCATTCTTTCCCTTTCGTATAAAAATCATTTTGCATCATTCTTGTCGCAAAACTGCAATATAAGTGTCACATCCCTGTCATGCCAAACTGTTGAGATATATCCAGAGTTTTAGAGGAATATCATTATGGCGGGTTTATCAATTTGGCATGTGCTGATTTTTGCAATTGTGGTCATTTTACTGTTTGGTACATCAAAGCTTAAAAATCTCGGCAAAGATGTGGGCGGTGCAGTCAAGGACTTTAAAAAATCAATGAAAGAAGATGAGGCGGCAGCATCTTTAAATGAACCTCGCACCATTGATGCCCAGGTTAAAAATACTGAAAGCTCAGTTAAAAGCTAAGCGAGCGTCACTATGCTGAATTTGGGAATGACCGAGATATTTTGCTTTGCCGTGATTGCATTGCTGGTGCTCGGTCCTGAAAAACTCCCTGAAGCTGCACGTTTTGTAGCCAAGTGGTATGGAAAAATCAAGAAGTTTATCAACAACATTCAGAATGAGATTGATCGTGAGCTAAAACTTTCCGAGTTTCGGGAAGAAATGCAAAAAGAGATTGAGAAAATTACCGAACTCGAACGTAGAGTGCAAAAACAGTTGGATGAGCTAAAAAATACTCAGGCAGCAACTGAACCTGAACAGGTACAGCATCAAGCCAAAAGTCCAGCAAAATACACGCCTCATTCCAGACAGGCTGTTTTCCCTTACAGTGTTCAATATCAAGCATTATTGGCTCAACAGCCTGAGTTCAATCCATCGACCAATACCTTTGAAACAGAATTAAAGATTGCCGTATGAGTCAGTTGCCCTCCACTTCAGTCAGTGCTGAAAGCCTTGAACAAATGCCTGTGATGCAGCATTTGATTGTGTTGCGCCAATACCTGTTTAAGATCGTTGGCGTGACGATTTTTCTATTTTTCTGTTTATTGCCATTTAGAAACCAGACCTATCAATGGCTGTCTGAACCGCTAAGACAGCAATTGCCAGCCACTTCAACCATGATCGCCACAGATGTCACGGCGACATTTATGGCCCCCTTTAAGCTAAACCTGTTTGTCGCTTTTATGCTGGCAATGCCCTACATCATTTATCAGGTTTGGTCATTTATCAGGCCTGCGCTATATGAGAAAGAACGCCACTTAGCCATTCCCCTATTGTTGGGCAGTATTGTGTTGTTCTATTTAGGAGTGGCTTTTGCCTACTTCATTACCTTGCCAGCCATTCTGCATTTCTTTATTAGCGTATCACCTGAAACTGTAGCACCCATGACAGATATCAATAGTTATTTGAGTTTCTGTCTAAAGCTATTTCTGGTCTTTGGCTTCACCTTTGAAATTCCAATTATTACTTTAGTGTTGATTTTAATTGGTGTAGTCAGTACACAAAGCCTGATTGAAAAAAGACGTTTTATTGTGGTGGGCTGCTTTTTTATTGCCATGTTCGTGACCCCACCCGATGCCTTGTCGATGATCATGCTGGCTGTACCGATGTGGATGCTGTTCGAGTTAGGACTGTTGTTAGGAAAGTTACTGGAAAAACGCAAACTTGAAAATGAAAATAGCTAAAAGAATAGCTTTTACCTGAGATAAAAATACGACAAGAATCGAGGCCTATCATTGGCCTCATTTTTATTGCAGTTTTATATTATTTTGATTTCACATAGAAAAGTGTCTTTAAACTGCCTTAAAAGTGTCAAAAAAATGTCATCTGTCATTCATAGAATCTATCAGGACTTATTTACCATTAATTAAAGATACGGATTTATTATGACAGCCAATACCAATCAGCCAAGTCGTCGTGATATTTTAAAATGGTTCGCGGGTGTTCCGTTTTTACCATTGGGGGCAATGAGCACAGCAGCCGTGTTAACGGGTTGCAATGATGATGACAATAATGTTGTTACCCCGCCTAAACTGGCTAAATTCAAGAATGCCAAATTCACCCCAATGGCGGCGCCATCAACCACTGCGGAAATGGCCACCACTTCGGTCAAGTCAGGCCTCACCATTACCTGGGATGACAATACAACCACCGAGTACAAACTGGGTTATCAGGAATTTTTCCGTACAGGTACGGAAGTTGACAACATTGATGGTGGCAAGATTATTGCGGGTAGTTACTACGACATTAACAACCAGCCAATCAAGGACAGCTCTGTTCCAGCACAGACACGCCAGTTCTTCTCTGACTCTCCTGATGGTTCATCGCTGATTTATCTTGAGGGCGCAAGTGTTTCAGGCGTAACCAACCCTGTATTCCATGTGGTTCAGTTTGAATACACGACTAAAAACTTGGCAAATCAAAGCATGTATGGCAAGTTGCCATCACCAATTGCGGTGCTTACGCTGGATCAGGACCAAAAGACAGGTCATTTGGCATTAAAAAAATACCACAATGTTGATATGTCTAAAGTGCATGGTTTATGGATTACCTGTGGTGCAAGCCTTTCTCCTTGGAACACCCACCTTTCAAGTGAAGAATATGAACCCGATGCCTTTGACCAGATCGGTTCAGACCTTGCCATGCTCAAAGCCTACAGTAAAAACCTGTATGGCAATGAAACCACGGCGAATGTATATAACTATGGTCATCTGCCAGAAATCATCCTGGATGGTAAGGGACGTGCAAAAGCTGTTAAACATTACTGCCTGGGCCGTATCTCACACGAACTGATTCAAGTAATGCCAGACAACCGTACCGTGATCATGGGTGATGACTTTACCAATGGCGGTTTCTTCATGTTCATTGCGGATAAGGAAAAAGACCTATCTGCGGGGACCTTGTATGTGGCCAAGTACACCTCTGAGCTAAATGAGAGCTCTACCGCTGCCATCAAGTGGATCAAGCTCGGTCAGACCAACAGCAAGACCATTGAAGACTTGGTCAATGTTCGTGGCATCAAGGCTGAACACATCATGGAAAGCCTGAAAGCTGAGCCTGCTGATGCAACAGGCTATACCAAGATTGTGCTGGATGGAAAATCACTCTGGGTAAAACTCAAGGAAGCCAACAACGGCTTTAGCAAGGCTGAGATTGAACTGGCTGCCGCGTTCCTTGAAACCCACCGCTATGCGGCGTTGAAAGGCGGTAGCATGGCATTTACCAAGATGGAAGGCACCACAGTCAATATCAAGGATAAAGTGGCTTATTCCGCGCTGGCAAATATTCAGGATTCCATGATTGGTGGAAATTCAGCCTGGGTTGAGTCATATAACGTAAAATTCAAGAAAACTATTAAGGCAGGTGGCGTGCTTGCCCATGACCTTAAAGGCAGTCAGGTTGACCAGCAGAACGGCGTGATCAACAGTGAATGGGTGCCTGCCCAAAGCCATATGCTGCTGATTGGTACAGACATTGCGGAAGATGCATTGAAAAACACTGCTGATCCAAACAACATTGCCAGCCCAGACAACCTGAAGTTCTCTGAAACCTTGCGTACCCTGTTTATTGGTGAAGATAGTGGTAACCATACCAATAACTTCCTATGGGCATACAATGTCGATAACAAGACGCTGGACCGTATTCTTTCCACCCCAGCAGGTGCAGAGTCAACAGGTTTACATGCAGTAGATTCGGTCAACGGCTGGACCTATATCATGAGCAATTTCCAGCATCCAGGCGACAGTTCAAAGATTCCAGCAGATGTAAAAACAGCGGTGCTGAACAACTATAACAATGGTTTTAGTGCATGTGTTGGCTATATCACGGCGGATGTGTTGCCATCGGTTGAGAAAAAGACTACAACCACCAAATAGACCAGATTGTTCAATGCAAATGCCGACCTTATGTCGGCATTTGTTATTTCAGTAAGTCAATCTTCATTTCCACAGTATTTCCCTGATCTTCACCCTGTTGTGACTTTTCCAGCCACTGCCATTGCTCAAATGTAAGCCTTAAAAAATTTGAACAGCGTGTCCCATAAATCGGGCTTTGGATAAAAGTCGAGGACAGCAACGCTTCCATTTCCTGACTAATACCTGTATCTGGCAATAGGTTTGGGATGATTTTCCGCTCATCCTCCAGAATATCCCAAACCGCAGACTCCAAATCCAATTCTGCGACTCGGGGTTGCTGTAGCATGGGTAAAAGCTCCTGGGTAAAGCGTTTACGCAAATGTCTGGTTTTCTGCCAGTCCTCAGACATTAAACCATTTGAGACGACATAGACACCATTGGCCAGAACCTGTGGCGCTTCACCACGATTGCTCATATACACCGCCTGTTCACGATCACCCACAAACAGGTTAAAGCCCGCATAGTCCTGCTGCTTCTGTTCCAGCATTTGTGCAAAGCGGATGGGAGCTAAATCACTTTCCAGAAAGTCCTGAATCAGGTGTCCGCGTGAAGTGCTGTACTGGTTCTTGTCCCGACCATTGCGGAAGTTGGTCACAATCGCCCAGCGACCTGCTGCGGTCACGCCCATCCATGTTCCACCCGACTGCAAGTCCTGCCCTGCCACAATTGGGCAGTTTTCCCACTGATGCAGGGGAGCACTGGGACGATGGTAAAACTCATCACGGTTTGAAATGAGGCAAAGTGGCATATCATCCAGCACATGCCATGCAAAAGCGACAATACACATTGATCCTGTTTTCACTCATTTAGCGTCTGTTGACTTTCACATTGAATGTACAACATTTTTCACATCATTCCGCTACAATCTGCTCAAAACTTAATTTCAAATTCTAAATTGAGGAACAGCGATGCTGACCTATCCAAATATTGATCCAGTGGCACTGAGTTTAGGGCCAGTCAAGGTACACTGGTACGGATTGATGTATCTCTTGGCATTTTTATGTGCATGGGGCTTGGCATCTTACCGAGCCAAACAGCGCGATGGCTGGACAGCCGACATGGTATCCGACCTGGTCTTCTACGGCGCTTTGGGTGTGGTGCTGGGTGGTCGGGTGGGCTATGTCCTGTTTTACGAGTTCAGCAAGTTTCTGGAAAACCCACTGTGGTTGTTTCAGGTCTGGACAGGGGGCATGAGCTTCCACGGCGGTTTCCTTGGTGTGATGATCGCCATGCTGTTCTGGTGTCGGAAATACCAAAAAACATGGTTTCAAACACTGGACTTTATTGCACCCTGTGTACCAACAGGCCTGATGTTTGGTCGTATCGGCAACTTTATTGGTGGCGAACTTTATGGCCGTCAGGTAACCAATCCAGATTATCCTTTTGGCATGATTTTCCCAACAGACCCGTTAGGCTTGGTTCGTCACCCGTCACAGATTTATCAGGCACTGTGTGAGGGCCTCATCCTGTTTATCGTGTTGTGGTGGTTTAGCTCAAAGCCCCGTCCACGTATGGCAGTTTCAGCTTTATTCCTGATGGGCTATGGTGTGGCGCGCTTCTTTATGGAATTCTTCCGCCAACCCGATGCGGATCAGGGCTTCATCCTGTTTGGCTGGATGACCAAAGGGCAAATCCTAAGCTTCCCAATGATTATTATTGGGCTATGGATGATGTGGTATGCCTACCGTAGAAAAATCTATGACTGGCAAATAACCAAATAAACATGATGGGAGCTGATGCTCCCATTTTTATTTTTAAAATTGTCATCCATTCAATTGAATTGCCAATCTTGAATAGCAGCCTTTATAGTTCATCTAAGACTAGGGGGAATTTATCAAATGGAAACAGCACATGGAAATTCACAGTATTTTAAAACTGATCAACTGTTTCTATCCCTATCCCCACTGCAACTTAATCTTGATATTGTTACCCAGATTGAAAAAACTTTAGGCCTCACCCTTATTTCAGAACAACAGCCACATCGGGTTTGTTTTGCCAACCAGAACGCAGAACTTCAGGATGCCTATAAACAGGTGTTTACCGCAACTGATTTACTGGATTATGTTTATGCAGTGTTGATCTCAGAAAAGGGAACTACTGACAGAATACAACTGCTCAGTCCAAGCTTACCCGCGATTCCCTATCCTACTGACAACCTAAATTTCTGGAAATTGGTAAAATTGGGCCAGCAATATCGACTTTCCCTGAGCTAAAGTTTATCAGCCAAAGCCTGAACCACTTCACCCAGGCGTTTGCCCTGCGCCTCACACAGGACTTTTTCATCCTGACTGAGACCCTGGTCATGGCGAGGCCCACTGACATGGCTTGCACCATAGGGGGTGCCACCTGTTTTGGTATTGGATAATGCAGGAATTGAATTGGGTAAGCCCAGTATCATCATGCCATGATGAAATAACGGCGGTAACATGCTCAGCAAGGTACTTTCCTGCCCACCATGCATTGAACCTGAAGAGGTAAACACACAGGCAGGCTTATTGTGCAATGCGCCATTCAGCCACAAACTGGTGGTTTGATCCCAGAAATACTTCATCTCACTGGCCATGTTGCCAAAACGTGTTGGTGAACCAAGCGCCAAACCTGAACAATGGGTGAGGTCATCCAGGGTACAGTAAATGTCTCCCTCAACAGGAATACTCGGCTCAGCCTCAGTCACCACAGTGGTGAGATTTGGAACGGTACGAATACGGGCAGTGACACCCGCAGCCTCAATTCCATCTGCAATCAGGTGTGCCATCTGTCTAGTTGAACCATATTTACTGTAATAGAGAACAAGAACGTAAGGTTGCATCACTTTCAATAATTTTGTTAAAAAGAACACTATACGATATTTTTTATATTTTTAGCGGTAATAAGTCCTGTGAAACGCATAGGATTTTGATTAAAACAATAGGATGAACCCATGATCTTCGAACGATATCTAAACAAACTGCCTTTTTTAGAAAAAACATGGTTTCAATTTATTGTATTTGTGTTACGGCGTTTCAAGGCCGATCGCTGTCAGGAACAAGCGGGTTCCCTCACCTATACCACCCTGTTTGCCGTTGTTCCCATGCTGACCGTTTTTCTGGTCATCATTTCCTCCATCAAGGCACTGGAACCTGCCCGACAACAACTGCAACAACTGATCTACAGCAACTTTTTGCCTAAAAGCACGATTGCCTTTGATAAGGCACTGAACGCATTTACCGAGAAATCCAGTAACCTCACCGTGATTGGGGTGCTGTTTCTTTTTGTCACCACCGTATTAATGCTGTCTTCGATTGAAACCGTTTTCAATCGTATCTGGCGGGTCAAGGAAACCCGTACAGGCCTGATTGGCTTTATGCGTTACTGGACCATTATTTCACTGGGCCCGATCATTTTAGGCAGTGCGTTTGTACTTTCCTCAACTGTCGCCTCAATGAACATTCTCAGCAACAACTTTGCAGGCTATCAACTTAATGGTTCATTAATCCTATGGTTGATTTCATTTCTACTTACGATTGCTGGCTTCTTCATTTTATACTGGACCATTCCAAACCGCACTGTCCCGATCTTTTCAGCAGTCATTGCCGCCTGTTTTAGTGCAACGGTTTTCGAAACCCTGAAACGTTTATTTGGCTGGATCATGAGCAACTTCACCAGCTATGAAATTGTCTATGGTGCATTTGCTGCCGTTCCCATTTTCCTGCTCTGGATCTACCTGTCCTGGAACATCATCTTACTGGGTGTGGAAGTCAGCTATGCCCTCACTGCATTTCATTCAGGCAAGGAGCAAAAGCGCCACCCAATTTTGATGCTACTCGACATGCTGGAGCTGTTTTATAAAAAACAGCAAATCGGTGAAAGTGTCAGTGAAACGGAACTACTAGATATTATTGGTCGTGGTGAATTGGGGCGTTTACCTGCCTATGTCCTGCAACTTGAAAATCAAAATCTCATCAAGCGCACAGATAAGGATGAATATGTGTTGGTACGGAATTTGGCACAGGTTGATTTCTGGAGTTTCTTTACCGCTCTTCCTTATCCCTTGCCTTTACGCCCTGATGTATTCAATGTGCATCAGGATGATGAATGGATGGAGCGACTTGGCCCAGCCCTGATTGAAAGCAACGACTATTTGGCGGCTAAACTGTCTATTCCCCTTTCAACCATCTTTGAGATGTCAACGGAACCAAAATAAATCTGCCTAGCCAATGACTTTAACAGGTGAGTCATTGGCTGCTTTCAGATATTTATTTTAAAACTTTAATTTTTACCTTACAGGCTCCCTGTTTAGGCGTTAAACCAATTTCCTGTGCGGCAGCCCTTGATAAATCAATCAAATGGCGACCATATGCACCACGATCATTAATCCGTACCACAGTCGATTTATTGGTTTCCAGATTGGTCACTTGCACCTTGGTACCAAATGGCAAACTGGAATGTGCAGCCGTTGCCTGTGAGGGATTATAACGTTCCCCACTGGTGGTTTTCTGCCCTTGAAAACGGTCTGCATAGAGACTTGCTGTACCCACCTGGGCAAATACAGAACTATTGACCAAACAGAAGACGAAGAAAATATATTTCATTTTTGATGACTTCTTATACACATGACAACATGCTGATATTTGCAATCTTAACCCTCAGCATGTTGCAAATGCATAATTATGGTCGGACAAAAGTATTCCAGTCATATTCCCCAGACTGGGTAATCAGTTTTAGGGTGAGTTGATCATTTGGCTGTAAAGCACCTACACCCGCTGGTGTTCCCGTCATGATCACATCGCCCGTCTGTAGGCTAAATGCCTGATTAATATCAATCAATAAATCGGCAATATCAAATATCATATCTTTGGTGAAACCATGCTGGCGTTCATCACCATTGATGGTCAAGATCAGTTCAAGTTCCTGTAGGTCACCAATCTCATCGGTTTCAATCCATTCACCCAAAATACATGCACCATCAAAGGCTTTGGCACGTTCCCACGGATGTCCCTTGGCTTTTAGCTCACCCTGTAAATCACGCAGGGTTAAATCCAGTCCCAGTGTCAGTGCTCCCACCGCCTCCAGCACTTTTTCCCGATCTGTTTCTCCAGACAGGGGATGTGCGATTTGCAGGCAGATTTCACATTCATAGTGGCATTCACCCAAGGCCTTGTTCCAAGTGATCCCCTGTTGCAAAGTGCCTAAACTGCTGGGTGGCTTCATGAATAACATGGGACGCTCAGGCATGGCATTGCCCAGCTCCTTAACGTGCTCTGCATAGTTTCGACCGACACACACAATTTTTGATGGATGAATACTCATGGCATTTCCTTATTTATGCGAAAGATTATTTATTTTTTAAAGCTATTTTCAAATTTACTTTGCGCTGCTGAATCTGTAAACGCCCGCTTTGGCACAATCACCACGGTATGGTTTTTCAGTTCCAGCATATAGGTCAGTTTACCAATGGCGAAAGACTGCACCTCGGCATACTGCGCACTTTGCTTTTTACCTGTGGCATAAAGCTCAAAATGATCCTGATACAGGTCAATGCCCTGTTCACTCTTGCCAAACTGATAGCGGACAAACTGGCGTTTAAACAACATCGGCAGCAACCAATAGCGCATCAGCCCCTGCATGATCAGGAAAAAGGCACCCAATGCAACGTAGTAACGCCCGACACCCGAAAAACCCAGATAAACACCCCATACAATAATGGCGATACTAATCAGTGGGGTTAAAAAACGGGTAAAGGTCTTTTTACCAAAGGTCACTAAAGCAAAACCATCCTGGGACTCTTCTAAATTCAGGTAATAACGCAGGGATAGCGCTGGACGTTGTTCAGACATGCTCGACTTCAATTTGTTTCATCATGGATGGGCGTAAATATTACACCAGTTTAGAGGCTAAGACGTTGTTTTACACAATATGGCTATTCTTTACACACAAAAAAATTTATAACTATTTTCCAATTTACTGGCATTGATCAAGATTGAAATGCTGAATTTCTAACTCAGTCACTTATAAAAAATCAAAGGAATGTGATGTCTTATTTTACCCGCCTGCTATGTACAGGTATTTTATTCGGGATAAGTCAAATTGGTTTTACTCAAATCATTACATGGACAGACAATATCCCAAGTGCCTTGCAGCCTTTTCATAACAATCCACAGCTCTTGGCCAGTTATACCCAGGATACTATTTTCATTTATGGCCACCCTGCGGTCAAAACCTCAGTACCCACCCTGAAAAGCAATCCTCAACCCAGTGTCAGCTTTACTTCCGCCGCCATCATCGTTCCCGCCAATACACAACAGGTGGCGAAAACGCTGACGGACTTTAGCCATTATGTAGGACTATTTCCAACCCTAAAATCGGCCAAGACCATTGAACAGTCGGGCAATATCGTACAGGTGAAATACAAGGTCTCAATTCCAACACCAATTCCTGTACTCAATTTCAATGAGGATGTCACCCTGCAACACCAGATCAAGCCAAACAGCATCGCCAGTCTGGTCATTGACGCCCCCATTCCCTATGGGGTCGGAAAACTGGAATGGTTTGCGCTGGATGAGCATCGGACCCTGGTGACATTAACCCAGTGGGGTGACCTCAACCAACCGAAAGGATTTATTTTAAAGAAAATTTTAAACGCGATTCCTGAGGTCAAGCTTGGAGTTCCCAGCACTGGCAACGCCTTTGTTCTAGAGGCTTTAAGAACCCGTTTTATTGGACAAAACACTGCTCCACTTGATGGCGGGCAAATGCCAAGTCCTCAACTCAATGCAGCCCAGCTCACAAAAATCGCCCAGCTCAGCCAGACATCACAGCAACCCGTTAGCTTTCTGCATGCCCCGACCAGCATCATGTACACGCATGGACGTGAAGCCATGCGGTTTTCCACCACCTATCAGTTTTATAAACAGACACCACAACAGCTAAAAAAATGGCTCACCCCATTGGCCTATAAGGATTTATTCCCTCGGCAAATCAAAAAGGTGGTGATCACCCCCATTCAGAATCAGGGACAGGATGCAGATATTCAGGTCAATGTGGGCTTAGGTGTCATTAATATTCCATTTGCCTTTAAACTGCATTTTAATTATCCAAATGCCACTGAAAATAATTTTTATGCCAATGGCGGTGACTTGCGTTTTATTAAAGGCCAGATGGGATTTACCGAGCTTAATCAGGGTACTTTATTTAAAATGACCACCAGCATGAAAATTGATGAAAAAGCGCCATTTTTACTCAGGGCAATGCGAAGCCTGCCATATCATGACGTATTGCCAGCAGTTGGCGGTAATGCTGTGTTTGTGCAGAAAATCAAGACAAAGGCATAAAGCACAAAAAAACCGCATTTAAGCGGTTTTTTTCAATCTTTATCTTTCGATAAATCAAATTGGTGCGCTCAGAGAGATTCGAACTCCCGACCCCTTAGTTCGTAGCCAAGTGCTCTATCCAGCTGAGCTATGAGCGCATATTTGATGGAGGGCATTATACGCATTTTTTTCCAATTGATAAGAACTTTCGCTCAAAACAAGTTTAACTGATTATAGATTCAACACTTTCTGCCTAAAAACATGCATACATAAACGAAACATTTATTTTCAATTCAAATACAGGCTTATAAATTGTTTATGAGAAACAATAAAAATATCCATTTTCACATTCTTTTCTTATTTAATTTCAACATAATAAAATTATTTTAATTTAACTAAATAGACTGTTAATGGCCTAAAACCCTGTATTTTCCCTGCCTCTTGATGGCCTTTGCATATATCCCGCCTAAATTAAATATATCGTTAATCAAATATAAGCTTTTGATTTATTTAAACTTCAAAGCAATATAAAAATATCGTGATAAAAATAACTATATTGACAATAAATAGATAACCAATAAATACTATTGATTAAATTATGAGACATGAGTCACATAATTATTTAGAAGTAAATAAAACAAAACTCCAATAATTATAGGTATATCGATATGTTATTTAAAAGTATTTTATCACCAATTACAGGCATCCTCTTTCATTCTAATAGCAATAGCCAAACAACGACTACACCTATAACTCACACGACGAATAACGTGGTGGTCGATAGCAGTACAGTCACTACAAATAGTGGCCTTAACGGCGGGCAAGGCTTATTAAATGGAATTTCAGCAGGTAATGGTCAACAGAACTATGGTGCTGGTGTAGGTAACGGTTACGGTCTCACTTTCCCTCTTCCTTTCACAACAGCTTTCCATTCAATCAACAATCCAGCCACAGACACGACACCAGCTATCAATACAACCTCAACCAGTTCCTCCGTTTTGCTCCACGATAACGACACCACCAATAATGGCAATACAGGTACTGCTGGTAATGGCAGCAGTGGCGGCTTATTGAGTGGCGCGGCGGCAGGTAATGGGGATCACAATTATGGCGTTGGCAATGGTAACGGTGATGATGTCAATCTCACGCCATCCCTAACCATGCCATTTGATGCCGTAGGCAGTTCAATTTCTGCCGTTGGTGGTGGTACTCATGCGATCAACACTGCACCCACCACTTCTCAGGTCATTATTGAAGACAATGACACAACCAACAACAGCAATAGCGGCGCTGGTGCGGCAGGCAACGGCAATGATGGCGGTTTACTGACGGGCGTTTCAGCAGGCAATGGTGAACATAACTATGGTGTCGGCAATGGCAACGGTGACGATGCCAGCATCACCACACCATGGACCACACCTGTTCAGGCTGTGGGCACCTCAATTTCTGCGATTGGTGCAGGAGATATAAACTCAGTTAATACAGCCACCACAAGCTCTACCACCCATATTCAGGACAATGACAGCACCAATAACAGCAATAACGGTACAGGTGGTGCAGGCAATGGCAATGGTGGTGGCTGGGGTAATGGCCCTGCTGCGGGCAATGGTGAACAAAACTATGGAATCGGCAGTGGCAATGGTGATGATGTAGATGCCACCATGCCAGTCACCGTCCCATTTCAGGCGGTAGGCAATGCCATTACTGGAGTGGGTGGCGGCGATGTCAATTCTGTGAACAACACCTCAACCAGTTCCAGCACACTCATTGAAGACAATGACACGATCAACAACAGCAACAATGGTGTCGGTACGGCGGGTAATGGCAATGGCGGTGGTTTATTAAACGGTGTTTCAGCAGGCAATGATGAACATAACTATGGCATTGGCAATGGCAACGGTGACGATGTTGATATCACAACGCCATGGACGACCCCTGTTCAGGCGGTAGGAAATGCAGCCACCATCATTGGCGGTGGCGATGTTAATTCTGTCAATACATCAGCAACAACCTCCACTACACATATTCAGGACAATGACACCACCAATAACAGCAATAATTCGACAGGGGTTGGAAATACAGGCGTTGGCGGCTTAGGCAATGGTCCTGCGGCAGGCAATGGTGAACAAAATTACGGGATTGGCAATGGCAACGGCGACGATGTTGACGGCACCATGCCTGTAACCGCCCCATTCCAGGCACTTGGTAACTCGATCGCAGGGATTGGTGGTGGTGATGTCAGCTCAGTCAACACTGCACCAACAACCGCAACCACCATTGTTGAAGACAACGATACAACCAACAACAGCAGTAATGGCGTTGGCGCTACAGGCAATGGCACCGATGGCGGTTTGTTAAATGGTGTTTCAGCAGGCAATGAGGAAAACAACTACGGTATCGGCAATGGCAACGGTGACGATGCCAGCATCACCACACCGTGGACGACACCTGTTCAGGTACTGGGCAACTCATTTGCAGGCGTAGGCAGCGGTAATGTTGACTCAGTCAATACCGCACCAACCACAACATCGAACCTCGTACTCGACAATGACACCACCAACAACAGCAACAATGGTGCTGGTGGCAACACAGGCAATGGTATTGATGGTTGGGGCAACGGCCCTGCTGCGGGCAATGGCGAGCAAAACTATGGTATCGGCAACGGAAATGGTGATGATGTTGACATTACGGCACCTGTTACCTCCCCTGTCCATATCTTTGGCAATTCCGTTGGCAATGCCGATAATTGCGATGACAACAGCGTTTCCTCAACCAATATCGCACCAACCACAACCTCAAATGTTGTTTATGACAATGACACCATCAACAACAGCAATAACGGTGTAGGTGGCGATACAGGCAATGGTCTTGGTGGTGGTTTACTCAATGGTGTATCGGCGGGTAATGGTGAACACAATTACGGCATTGGCAATGGCAACGGCGATGATGTTGGCTGGACATCTCCAATCGTAACACCAGTCAATGCAATGGGTAATGGTGTTTCCTGGTTCGGTACAACCAGTGAGGGTGCAGGCAATACCTCACATAATGTGGCCACAACCAACACCACAAATACCGTTCATGACAATGACACCACCAACCAAAGCAATAATGGAACAGGCGATGCGGGTAACGGCATTGGTGGTCTGGTCAATGGCTTTGGTGCGGGCAACGGTGAGCAGAACTACGGTATCGGTAATGGCAACGGCGATGATGCTGATGTTACTGCACCATTTACAGCACCAATGAATGCCCTGGGTAATGAGGTTAGCGCATTTGGCAATGCGCACAATTCATCCCATAACGATGCATCCACCACCACAACCAACAATGTCTATGACAATGACACCACCAATAACAGTAACAACGGTTCTGGGGTTGACGGTACGGCAGGCAATGGCATTGGTGGTTTACTGAATGGTTTTGGTTCAGGCAATGGTGAGCATAACTATGGAATCGGCAACGGCAATGGCGATGACGCAAGTATCGTCATGCCAGTCACCATGCCAGCAAATGCACTGGGCAACTCATTCTCTGGACTAGGAAATGCAACCTCGGATTCAGTCAACAACTCATCCACCACCACCGTAAACCACTTTGAAGATAATGACACCACCAACAATAGTAACAATGGTACAGGGCTTGGTGGAGTTTCTGGGAATGGTATTGGTGGCTGGGGCAATGGTGCAGCGGCAGGCAATGGCGACCATAACTACGGCATTGGCAACGGAATTGGCAACGACACCAGTATTGTCATGCCAATCGCCACCCCACTCAGCGCTTCAGGCAATGCATTCTCTTTCCTGGGGGACGCAACCTCCAACTCAGTCAATGATTCATCAACCACGACCACAAACTACTTCCAGGACAATGACAGCGTCAATAACAGCAATAGTGGTGGTGTTGGCGGCACAGGTAGTGGTTTAGGTGGTCTGCTCAATGGTGTTGGCGCAGGCAATGGTGAACACAATTTCGGTATTGGCAATGGCATTGCTGACGATGCAGGTATTGTCGCGCCGATTACCGCACCTGTGAATGCCTCTGGTAATGCATTCTCCATCTTTGGTGACGCAACATCAAACTCTGTCAACAACTCATCCACCACAACGACAAACTATTATCAGGACAATGACACCACCAACAATAGTGGCAACAATGGCGGCAGTGGTGGTACAGGTGGCGGCGCATTAAACGGTGTATCCGCAGGGAATGGCGAACACAATTATGGTATTGGCAATGGTATTGCCGACGATACCAGTATTGTGATGCCAATCACCACACCAGTTAATGCATCGGGTAATGCATTCTCCATCTTTGGCAATGCAACATCAAATTCTGTCAACAACTCATCAACCACAACCAACAATCACTTCCAGGACAATGACAGCACCAACAACAGTGGCAACAACGGTACTGGTGGAACAGGTGGTTTGGGTGGCGGATTACTGAATGGTGCCGCTGCGGGCAATGGTGAACAAAACTATGGTATTGGCAATGGGATTGCCGATGATGCCAGCATTGTGGCACCAATTGCGATACCAGTGAATTTCTCAGGAAATGCAATCTCACTCTTTGGAACCGCAACTGCAAACTCAACCAACAATGCAGGCACAACCACTCACAATACCTTTGAGAATAACAACACTGAGAACAATACAGGCAGCAATGGCACAGGTGGTGTACTTGGTGGTATTGCATCGGGTAATGGCGACCATAACTATGGCATCGGTAACGGTGTGGGAGATGGCGCAAGCTTGCTGACACAAATTACCATTCCAATTAATTTCTCAGGCAACGCAATTTCTGTGCTCGACTTAAATGCCGTGGGCAATGGTGACCTGATTACGCCAGCAACAAATCTGGTGACTCTCGTTACTGGTGATGCTGACAGCACAGGTGTATTAGGCACAGCAATGGGTGCAGTTGATGGTGCAGCAACCAGTATTGGCAACATTACATATAGCTTAGGTAATGGTAATGCCCTTGATATCGTCACAGGTACAATCGGCGGTGTCATTGGTGGAGACAGTGGTAATCCACTTGAAATCATCACTGGTACGATTGGCGGTGTAATCGGCGGTGACGGGGGTAATCCTATTCAAATCATTACCGACACCATCAGTGGCATAGTAAATGGTGACTGTGGATGTGATGGCGATGGTGACGGTGGTCCTCTTGGTGCGGTCACTGGAATCATTGATGGCATCACTGGTGGAATTGGCGGTGGTGATGGCGGGCCTCTCGGTGCTGTCACTGGAATCATTGGCGGCATTACTGGCGGAATCGGCGGTGGTGATGGCGGGCCTCTTGGCGCAGTCACTGGAATTATTGGTGGCATCACGGGTGGAATCGGGGGCGGTGATGGCGGGCCTTTAGGCGCGGTGACTGGAATTATTGGTGGCATCACTGGCGGAATCGGTGGTGGTGATGGCGGGCCTTTAGGCGCGGTGACTGGAATTATTGGTGGCATCACTGGCGGAATCGGCGGTGGTGATGGCGGGCCTCTTGGTGCAGTCACTGGAATTATCGGTGGCATCACAGGTGGAATTGGTGGTGACAGCGGGCCTCTTGGTGCAGTCACTGGAATTATCGGTGACATCACAGGTGGAATTGGTGGTGGTGACGGTGGTCCTCTTGGCGCAGTGACTGGAATCATTGGCGGCATCACGGGTGGCGACCTCGGCAACAACCCTGTCACTGGCGTGATCCAGACAGGCATTGATGTGCTTCAGGGCGTGGAAAGCCTTAAAACTGAAATCATCAACACAGGTATTGAAACTGTAGGTGGCACCATCGGTGGCATCTTCCCTCAGGTACACCCAGTTGTGGATTTAACCAACCTCGGTACACTTACCTTTGAAACATCTCGTGACACCGTAAACGGTACACTTGAAACCATTTCTGACCTTGCTGGGGCTGACCTGAATGGTGCGGCAGGTTCTGCAACAGGTGTGATTGGCACACTAATTACCAACGGTTCAACAGCCTCTGGCCTTGTTCAGCATATTGCAGGCGACCTCACTGATGTCGGTGGCATTATCGGCGGTGACGGCGGACCTCTTGGCACAGTGACTGGCATCACTGGTGGAATTGGCGGTGGTGACGGCGGACCTCTCGGTGCAGTCACTGGCATTATCGGCGGCATCACTGGTGGAATTGGTGGGGGTGACGGCGGTCCTCTAGGCACAGTCACTGGAATTATCGGTGGCATCACAGGTGGAATTGGCGGTGGTGATGGCGGTCCTCTCGGTGCAGTCACTGGAATCATCAGTGGCATCACAGGTGGAATTGGTGGTGGTGACGGTGGCCCTCTTGGTGCGGTCACTGGAATCATCGGTGGCATCACGGGTGGCGACCTCGGCAACAACCCTGTCACTGGCGTGATCCAGACAGGCATTGATGTGCTTCAGGGCGTGGAAAGCCTCAAAACTGAAATCATCAACACAGGTATTGAAACTTTGGGTGGCGCCATCAGCGGCATCTTCCCTCAGGTACATCCTATTGTTGATCTGACCAACCTCGGTACGCTCACCTTTGAAACATCAAGAGATACTGTAAACGGCACACTTGAAACCATTTCCGACCTTGCTGGGGCTGATATTGGCGGTGCAGTTGGTTCTGCAACGGGTGTGATTGGCACACTGATTAACAATGGTTCAACAGCTGGCGGTCTTGTTCAGCATATTGCAGGCGACCTCACTGATGTCGGTGGCATCATTGGCGGCATCACAGGTGGAATCGGCGGTGGTGACGGTGGCCCTCTTGGTGCAGTGACTGGAATCATCGGTGGCATTCCAGGTGGAATCGGCGGTGGTGATGGCGGTCCTCTCGGTGCAGTGACTGGCATCATCGGTGGTATCACAGGTGGAATTGGTGGTGGTGATGGCGGTCCTTTGGGCGCGGTCACTGGAATTATCGGTGGCATCACAGGTGGAATTGGTGGCGGTGATGGCGGTCCTCTCGGCGCAGTCACTGACATTATCGGCGGCATTACTGGTGGAATTGGCGGTAGTGACGGTGGTCCTCTGGGTGCAGTGACTGGCATTATTGGCGGTATCACAGGTGGAATTGGCGGCGGTGACGGTGGTCCTCTGGGTGCAGTGACTGGCATCATTGGCGGCATCACAGGTGGAATTGGCGGCGGTGACGGCGGTCCTCTTGGTACAGTGACTGGCATTATCGGTGGCATCACAGGTGGCGACCTCGGCAACAACCCTGTCACTGGCGTGATCCAGACAGGCATTGATGTGCTTCAGGGCGTGGAAGGCCTCAAAACTGAAATCATCAACACAGGCATCGAGACTGTGGGCGGCACCATCAGCGGCATCTTCCCTCAGGTACATCCTATTGTTGATCTGACCAACCTCGGTACGCTCACCTTCGAAACATCACGTGACACCGTAAACGGCACACTTGAAACCATTTCCGACCTTGCTGGGGCTGACATTGGCGGTGCAGTTGGTTCTGCAACGGGTGTGATTGGCACACTGATTAACAATGGCTCAACAGCGGGCGGTCTTGTTCAGCATATTGCGGGCGACCTCACTGATGTCGGTGGCATCATTGGCGGTGATGGTGGTCCTCTCGGTGTGGTCACTGGAATCATCGGTGGCATTACTGGTGGAATTGGTGGCGGTGATGATGGACCTCTTGGCGCAGTGACTGGAATCATCGGTGGCATCACAGGTGGAATTGGCGGTGGTGACGGTGGTCCTTTAGGTGCAGTCACTGGAATCATTGGCGGAATCACTGGTGGAATTGGTGGTGGTGACGGTGGCCCTCTTGGTGCAGTGACTGGAATCATCGGTGGCATCACGGGTGGAATCGGCGGTGGTGACGGTGGCCCTCTTGGTGCAGTGACTGGAATCATCGGTGGCATCACGGGTGGAATCGGCGGCGGTGATGGTGGTCCTCTTGGCGCGGTCACTGGAATCATTGGCGGCATCACTGGTGGCGACCTCGGCAACAACCCTGTCACTGGCGTGATCCAGACAGGCATTGATGTGCTTCAGGGCGTGGAAAGCCTCAAAACTGAAATCATCAACACAGGCATCGAGACTGTGGGTGGCACCATCGGTAGCATCTTCCCTCAGGTACACCCTATCGTTGATCTGACCAACCTCGGTACGCTCACTTTCGAAACATCCCGTGACACCGTAAACGGCACACTTGAAACCATTTCTGACCTTGCTGGGGCTGACATTGGCGGTGCAGTTGGTTCTGCAACGGGTGTGATTGGCACACTGATTACCAACGGTTCAACAACTGGCGGTCTTGTTCAGCATATTGCGGGCGACCTCACTGATGTCGGTGGTATCATCGGCAGTGATGGCGGGCCTCTTGGTACAGTCACTGGAATTATTGGCGGCATCACAGGTGGAATCGGTGGCGGTGATGGCGGGCCTTTAGGCTCAATCACTGACATTATTGGTGGCATTACTGGTGGTACAGATGGTGGTCCTCTTGGTGCAGTCACTGGAATCATAGGTGGCCTTACAGGTGGTATCGGCGGCGGTGATGGCGGTCCTCTGGGCGCAGTCACTGGAATCATTGGTGGCATCACTGGTGGAATCGGCGGTGGTGACGGTGGCCCTTTAGGTGCAATCACTGGAATCATTGATGGCATCACAGGTGGAATTGGTGGTGGTGATGGTGGTCCTCTTGGTGCGGTCACTGGAATCATTGGTGGCATCACTGGCGGAATTGGCGGCGGTGACGGTGGTCCTTTAGGCTCAATCACTGACATTATTGGTGGAGATTTACTCACTGGCATTGCCCAGCCAATCCAAAATGTGATTGGTGGCAACCTATCTCTTGACAGCCTACAAGGCACGGTGAATGGTCTGTTCAGTAGTGATGGGGGTTTACTTGGTAATGTAGGTGAGCTTATTTCCATCAACGCAGGAGGAAGCGGTGAAGATTGTGGATGTGGCACCAATAGTACGACCCATACAGGCGTTGACAGTATTTTAAACTCTGTCCTCGGTCCAGTAACTGGCAATCATGGCATCGCTGTAGGTGAACCAAATCCAAATGGCGGGTCTTTAGCTGATCTGGTTTCATTACCAACATCTTTACATAACGTGACTGACAATCTGTTTGGTTCGTTATTCCATCATTTCTAATAAAAAATGACAAAAAAGCTGCTGTCATCAGCGGCTTTTTTTATAACCATTATTTTTTATAGACTAGCTTCAAATTTCAGGCACAAAAAAACCGCAATTAAGCGGTTAATTTCTTTAAGTTGGTGCGCTCAGAGAGATTCGAACTCCCGACCCCTTAGTTCGTAGCCAAGTGCTCTATCCAGCTGAGCTATGAGCGCATTACTTATATGCCTATTTAGGCTTGTGTTACTTTAATCTTTACTTGGTGCGCTCAGAGAGATTCGAACTCCCGACCCCTTAGTTCGTAGCCAAGTGCTCTATCCAGCTGAGCTATGAGCGCCTTAAGTAAAGTGGCGGTGAGAGAGGGATTCGAACCCTCGGTACAGTTACCCGTACGCATCCTTAGCAGGGATGTGGTTTCAGCCACTCACCCATCTCACCGTAACACGAGCGCAATAATACAAACTAAAACTACATTACACAAGTAATGTTCCTATTTTTTTATGTTTTTTTATATCAATCAAATATTTTTTAATCAATTTCTGTTTTTTTCAGCATTTTTTAGTCCAACGCTTGTTAATATAGTGCTCTCTCCTTTATTCAGATCGGTGTAACAAACAGAATCTTGCAATCTTTGACGTGCAGTTAAAGTTTGAATGACTTATGCTAAACCGATCTGCCAGATGTGAATTGAAAAGATATGACTACAAATTGGGTTGATCCCGAAGCAAAAGCAGAAGCTGAACGTTACGATAATCCTATTCCGAGCCGAACCCTTATTTTAACTACATTAGAACAATTACAAACTGCACAATCCCATGCGGAACTTGTGGACCACTTTAATATCCCAGATCAAAAAAGTATTGATGCACTCAACCACCGCTTAAGCGCAATGGTACGTGACGGTCAACTGATGAAAGACGGATTTAAGTTCCAGCCTGCAACAGACTTACCGAGTCATGAAGCAACGGTCTATATCAACAGCAAAGGACTGGGCACTGCCAATATTGCAGGTCAGGATGATGTACTGTTGCCTGAACGGGAGTTACGCTTGGTGTTTAATGGCGATCGCGTTAAGGTGCGCCAGACCTCTGTTGACCGTAAAGGTAAAGCCTGGGGTTTTATTACCGAAGTGGTGCAACGTCGTGTTAAACAGATTATTGGTAAAGTGGCTGAACATGAGGGTGAATACTTTATTCAACCCAGCAATCCAAACCAGCACCAGCCGATTACGCTGGAAAAAGAACTGATTGAACATGCCAATGCCAAAGTGGGCGATATGCTACGCGTTGCCATTGATGACTACCCGACCCGTGAAGAACTGGCAACAGGTCATGTGGTTCAATCTATGGCAGACAAAGCCGATACCGAGATTATTATTCCGCAGACCATTTTAGAGTTTGGTTTGCCTTATGAATTTCCAGAAGCGGTCATTAAAGAAGCTGAAAGCTTTAAAGAACCGTCTGAACAGGATCGTAAAGGTCGTGTCGATCTTCGTGACTTGCCACTGGTCACCATTGATGGTGAAGATGCCCGTGACTTTGATGACGCAGTCTATGCAGAGAAGCGTGCAGGCGGTGGTTATCGCGTGGTGGTTGCCATTGCAGATGTCAGCCATTATGTACGTTTGGACTCACCTTTAAATGAAGAAGCGGAAGAACGTGGTACATCGGTTTATTTCCCACATTTCGTGCTGCCAATGTTGCCAGAAGCATTGTCGAATGGTTTGTGTTCTTTAAATCCACACGTTGACCGCCTATGTATGGTCTGTGATTTAAAACTTTCACGCGCTGGTAAAGTCACAGGTTATGAATTCTACCCTGCGGTCATGCACTCCAAAGCACGTTTGACCTATAATCAGGTGGCGACTTATTTTGACGGCGCAACCGATGCCATTCCACAAGATAAAAGCGTTCATAAATCGTTAAATACCCTATTCCAGCTTTATCAGACACTAAAAGAATTACGTGCCAAACGTCATGCAATGGAATTTGAAACCATTGAAACCTATATGACCTTTGATGAGTTGGGTGGAATCAAGGAAATCTTGCCACGTAGCCGTAATGATGCACATAAATTGATCGAAGAATGTATGTTGCTGGCCAACGTTGCCGCAGCAGAATATTGTCTGGAACATGATATTCCGATGCTCTATCGTGTGCATGAAGCACCAGAATTCTCACGTATTCAAAAAGTTCGTGATTTTGTCAAATTGCTGGGCTTGCCTTTCCCAGAGCAGCCAACACAAGCCGATTATCAACGGGTCATTGAAGCAACCAAAGATCGTATTGATGCACCAAGTATCCATGCGGTATTGTTACGCTCAATGATGCAAGCCTATTATGGGGCAAAAAATTCAGGGCACTATGGCTTAGCGTATGAAGCCTATACCCATTTCACCTCACCAATTCGTCGTTATCCAGACTTATTGTTGCATCGTGCGATTAAAGCCTATCTTGACAAGAAAGTTTATCCTCTTTCAGGCGCAGCTTTAGATGATGCAGGTGAACATTTCTCTCAAACCGAACGTCGTGCCGATGAAGCCTCACGTAGTGTCACCACATGGTTGAAATGCCATTATATGCAACAGCATTTAGGTGATGAGTTTGTCGGTATCATTAGTGCGGTGACTGAGTTTGGCCTATTCGTGACACTCAAAGATTTATATGTCGATGGTATGATTCATGTCAGCCAGCTCGGTGAAGATTATTTCCTATATGATCAAGCCAGCCAAAGCCTGGTTGGTCAGAATCGCGGTCAATCCTTTAGTCTCGGCGATGAAGTCAAGATTCTGGTTGCAGGCGTCAATCTGGAAGAACGTAAAATTGACTTTCAATTGGTACAACAGTTGACGCATTTGGGGCGTGTGATTCGCCAGAAAGCACCTCGCACCACATCTGTCAAAGCTCCAGCAACTGAAGAGGTTTTTAGTAAACCATCCACAACGTCCCAAGTCAGTGAAGATGGTGAAAAGCCTGTTCGTAAGAAAAAGGATAAGAACAAACCAAGTTCTTATACCAAAAAACCTGCTAAAAAAGCATCAGCCAAGCCTGAAACCAAAGAGAAAGCCAAGAAGAAAGTGAAAAAGAAAAAGGACAATGCGAAAGCTAAGGATGAATAACTCACAATGGCTTCAGGTTTGATTGCCTGAAGCCTTATATTTTTAACAAATCTAGTACTATGAAAGTATTCTTAGTTATTCTCTTACTTTTAAGCCCATCATGGCTATTTGCAGAGCATAAATATCCATCAACAAAAGGAGTACAAAAAGTGAACTTCGATATTCCCATATTTACACTTTTCTCTGATTTTTCTAAGCTTCAAGAAACATACCACTTAAAAGAATATATCCCAAGCGTAAATTTCATTAAAGAATCAAAACATTATGTGCTGGAAAATCCACTTGCCAATATCAAGCTAACGGAATGGAACGGGAGATTACATGAGGTAAACTACACACTAAACACACAGGATAAATTACAAATTAAACAGATTAAGCAATTTCTTTTTTCTAAATATCAGCATGATTTTAAATGGGAAGCTGAGATTGACAATGGCTTCGGTGAATTCTATGAAAGTTCAAATCAATCTATTTTAGGTATATATGCTTATTCTTTAGAGCCTACTATTTCTTTTCTTTCTAATGAGTCAAGAGAAGAAGAAACGAGAAGACGCTTTCCTAATTTAAATTAGGAGTACGAGAGAGATTTTTAAAAATATTTTATCAACCTTGATTTCTCCCCCTTTAAGCCCTACATCTATACCTATGTTTAAAGATGATATGGCACAAATACAATGACCCTACAGCAAGCGACTCTTCCCGTTCCTCAATTTGATCACATTCAACTTGCCGATTTAAAACAACAGATCGAACAAAACATTCAAAATGGTCAGAACTTTTTAAATCAACTCAATAAAGTGCCACAAAGCAGCGAGGCACAATTGGCAACCTTGATCGAAGTTGATCAACTTGAAAATAACATGAGTGAGTCGTGGGGCATTTTGTCGCACCTCAATGCCGTGATTAACAATGCGGAAACCCGTGAAGTTTACCAATCACTACTCCCAAGCCTCAGTGAATACTATACTCAGCTTGGGCAACACACGCCGCTATATCAAACCTATCAACAAATTCATGACAGTACTGTTTTCCAAACCCTCAACGAAGCGCAACAAAGTGCGATTAAACTTGCGCTACGTGATTTCAAACTTTCAGGGGTTGCACTTGAGGGCGAAGCCAAAAAACGCTATGCAGAAATTTCAGCACGTTTATCTCAACTGTCTTCTGACTTTTCCAACCATGTACTCGATGCAACCCAAGCCTACTTCAAGCCTTTAACAGAAGCACAACTTAAAGGCCTACCACAAAGCAGTGTTGAACTGTTAAAACAATACGGACAACAACGTGAGCTTGAT